>JANNFQ010000023.1:0-4614 GCA_031380045.1 Acidimicrobiaceae bacterium | reverse complement strand
AACAGCGGGTCGAGTCGCTGACCGACGACCTTGCGGCGAAATCCTATGAGAGCCTCGAGTCGGGCGAACTCGATGAGCTGATCGAGGCACTCGAGCCGCTCGCCAAACTGCTCGTCGCCGCCCAAGATTGGAGCTGATCTCGCCGCGCCTCGCGGTGCTACACGGTGTCGAGGGGACGCCAGGGCGGACCCTCCCGCACAGCGTTGAGGAATGCAACTCCTGACTGTCGGCCGCTCGGGTGTTGGTCGCCGCGACTCCAGCGGTGCGTTGCGATGATCGCCAGTACGATCCCGCGGCACTCGTCGACCAGATCGTGGTCAGCGTCCGGATAGCGCTCGCTGACTTCTTTGGGCACCCAGGCAAGGTCGTACTCGACGGGCCCACGGACGGTGTTCTCGAAGTCGATGAAGAGCGGCCCGTTCGTGGTGTCGAGCACGTTCCACGGGTGCGGTTCGCCGTGCAGCAGCTGCTCGGGCGCGCGTCGGTTGAGGATGGATCCCCTCAGATCGCGCAGCGTGTCGGCGAGCAGCGCCCGATCAGTCTCGGCAAGATCGGGAGTGATGTCACGGCTCGCGACATCGTGCTGCATGGCCGCGACGCGATCCATGAACTGCGGTGCCGTGACATCGATCTGCCGCAGGCCGGCATGAAGACGCCCGAGCGCCCGCGCGTAGTCGGCCGGCGGAAGCACTCGCCGAACAGGCTCGAAGTAGGTCCACATGGTGACTTTGAAGCCGTCACGGACGAAGACCCGCGGCTCGACCCGAGTCTCGAGCGTGGCAACCGGGCTGTCCGTCTCGGCGAGCTGCCTGACAAGTTCAACCTCTCGTTCGGCGCTCGCGAAATGCGTCATGGGCGTCACTCGGGCGACGATGTCGCAGGGCATCAGGCGGACGACAAGCCGGTTGGAGTCGTGGAGAACGATCGCGTCATCGACCGCCAGGTCGAGCCCGGAGATGATCGACGTCGCTGCAGCTACCGCACGCCGCGCCTCAGCTGCTTGCATCTCCCCGGGCCTCCCGCCTGCGCAAGAGCATCACGGACTGACGACCACCTTGCCGACCGCCTTGCGATCCATGAGCAGGCGCAAGGCCTCACTCGCCCGTTCCAAGGGATAACGGCCCGACACGTGCGGACGGAGATCGCCCGAGGCCACGAGCCCGAGCAGCTCCTCGCTGATCGACGCGCCCAGCGCCGGGTCGCGGGCTGTCATCGCTCCGTAGAACACTCCGACGATCTGGCAGCTCTTGAGCAGCGCCAGGTTGAGCGGAATCGACGGGATCCCGGCGGCGAACCCGATCACCAGGAACCGGCCCTCCCACGCAATCGCCCGCAGTGCTTGCTCGGCCCGGTCACCACCGACGCAGTCGTACACCACGTCGACGCCGCGCCCGTCGGTGAGCTCTTTCGCCCGGACCTTCAGATCTTCGGTCGAGTAGTCGATCACATCGTCGGCGCCGTGCTGACGGCACAAGCTCAGCTTCTCTGCGCTGGAAGCGGCGGCGATGACCCTGGCCCCCATCAGCCGACCGAGTTCGACCGCTGCCAGCCCGACGGCGCCACCGGCGCCCAGCACCAGCAGCGTCTCGCCGGCCTGCAAGGCCCCGCGATGCTTGAGGCCGTACAGGCCGGTGCCGTAGGCATAGTTCAGACCGGCGACGAGGGCGAGGTCGACCGAATCGGGCACACGGCGCGCCGTCGCTGCAGGCACAGCAGCCAATTCCGCGTAGCCGCCGACCGTCCCGAAGCCGCCAACCACACGATCGCCGACGGCCCATCCCTCGACACCCGCGCCGAGCGCTACGACGACACCGGCGACTTCGCCACCAGGGATGTACGGCGGGGTCGCTTTGTACTGGTACTTGTCCTCCAGCATCAAGGTGTCGGGGAACGTCACGGCCGACGCTTCGACACGGACGAGCAACTCTCTGGTCGCCGGCCGTGGGTCGTCGACGTCCTCGACGACGAGCAGTTCCGGTGGTCCGAACTCACGACATACCACGGCTCTCATGCCCGAGGACGCTACGTCGAAGACCCTGTCAATCAAGAGTCAGCGCCCGATCGAGTGGGCGCTTTGACGACGTTGGTCCCGGGCAACCTGGTGTCGATGGTCCAGGACTCGGTTCACGTGGCAACGACAATCGATCGGCCCGTGTCGAACGCTTCGAAGAAGTGGACGAGAACGCAGAGGCCAAGACGATGGGCATCACTGCGGAGTCGAAGGCGTCCATTGGTCATTGTGTGGCAGCGGTGGGCAGACCCGCGCCGTAAATCGGGATACACCGGACCGTCGGGCACCTACCCCATGGTGCATGTTGTGCCGTCCGTGATCGGCACCTGGCGCGGCAGTGACACGGGTGACCTGCACCGGAGCGAGGTGTACCGATGGGTTGGCCGCCCTTGTCCAAACCCTCAAGGTCGCTGCGTCGTCCGCTACTCGTGCGCAACCTCGGCGAGGATCGTCGGCAGGTCTTGTGTGTCGGCGAGCAGTCTGACGACGTCCACGTGCTCGGTGGTTACGAAGTAGAACCAGCCGCACGGAAAACCCGGGACGGGACGGACCCGCAACCCTGGAATACCACACAGTTCGCCGACGCGTGGCGATCCCGCCCCAGGCATCCGGATGATCGCGTCGAGCGCTGCAACGGCGGCGTCGAAGAACCGTTCGCCGAGGCTGTCGCCGCCCTCACGCCGGTAGTAGTGGGTTCGTTCAATGAGATCCGCTTCGGCCGATGGCCGCAGCAGCATGGCCGTCACGCGTCGGTGCCGAGCGCCCGCTCGCGGAGCGAGGCGATCACGTCATCGCTGACCACCCGTCCCTCACCGGATGCAAGCCCATCGGCGATCAAATCGCGCAAACGCTGCGCGGCCTGCTCGTGCTGATCGCGTCGGATCAGGTCACGCAGGTACTCGCTCGTGTTGCCATAGCTGCCGTCGCGGACCCGAGCATCGATGTACTCGCGCAATGATTCGGGAAGGGCAAAGCTCATCGTGTTTCGGCTCACCGGACAACTCTGCCGGGGCTATCAACAGTTGTCAACTACCCGGAGATGGAGGACGTCGCCCGACCACCCGAAACCACCAAGTCGGCGCGGAAGCGCCGATATGGCGCAGGCATCCACGACGTCGGCGGCGTCGTTCGCGCTGCACGCTATGGACCGAGCATCGGTGCTCGGATCTGCTGGGCGGGCTTTCGTGCATGAGATTGCCGCGCGTGCGCCACGAGCTCGTACTGCCACCGAGGTTGCGGCAGGGTGACGTTGTCCGCTTCGTCTCATCCACAGCACCCGAACGATCCGACGTCGAGCGTCTCGCCAATGCCGGACAGGCGTGACAGCGTCGTGACAGGCCGGCCGTCCGGTGATCCGGCGAGGTGAAGACCGTGCTGGACTCTGCTCATGGAGAATCGCACGCTGTTCCAGGTCGCCTACCTCGTCAACGATCTGCAGGCCTCGATGCAGCGGTGGAGCGACGTGCACGGTGCGGGTCCGTTCTCGGTGTCACCGCACCACCGGACCGATCGATTCACGTATCGCGGCACCGATCACGAAGCCGACGTGTCGTACGCATTCGGCTATCTCGGCGACCTGATGATCCAATTCATCGTGCAGCACGACGAGGCGCCGTCCATCTACCGCGACATGTACGCCGCGGGTGAGGAAGGGTTCCATCACCAGGCGTACCTGGTGCACGACTTCGAGGCCGAGCACCAGCGCCTGGCCGGCATGGGTTACGAACCGGCTTGCCGCCTGTACGCCGACGGTGTCGATGCTGCGTACTTCGACACGCGCGAGCTCAACGGCGGGTTCACCGAGATCCACGGCGACCCGCAGCACATCCTGGCCACGTTCGCTCGCTGGCGCCGGGCCCACACGCTCTACACCCCCGGCGTCGACCCGCTCGTCATCCCTCGCGTTCCGCCGCTCGCCCGCTGATCATGACCTGACCCATTTGCCGTCGTCGTCAAAGACGAAGTCGGTCAGCTCGCCCGGGCGCAATCAGGCGCCTCAGATTTCGTCTCGGTTCGCGCAGCCATTGAAGTCGCCATCGCTTTGACCGACTCTGGGAGCGCGTAGTCCGAGGTGTCATCAGAATGCCGGGGCTGCGGCCGACACGCTCGACGGGTGGCACGCAAGCTGTCTCGCACTGCACGGCGAGAGAAGAAGCGCCGACCCGCGCTCTCCGGCCATCCCGAGTGTTGGCGTGTTCTGGAGCGCGCGTTCTGCTCGGTTCGCGTATTTCCGGGTCGGCGCGGATCAAGCAGATATGGCACGTCGGCTAGACGCAGCACCAGCAGTAGAGCCGCTGACCGGACTGCCTCCCGACACGCAACATGTCTCGAAGCGCAATTGGTCCGTCGCCCGCTTCGGTCGCGTCTCCTTGGCCCCAGAACTCGTCCGTGGTCACCCAGCGAGCTGCTCCGGCGGCCCCCAGAACATCAGAGCGACGTGCGCGCGCCCGGCGCGTCGCCGAGTCGTTGATCCTCCGACGGGTTGGCCACATGCGGATCCGATTCGGTTACGAGAAGGCCGAACACCATCGAGTCGACGAATCTTCCGTCCACCCAAGCGGCCTCTCGCAGCACGCCCTCGGCACGAAACCCGACCCGCACAG
>JANNFQ010000085.1:0-11345 GCA_031380045.1 Acidimicrobiaceae bacterium | reverse complement strand
GCTCGCGATAGGCACGGCCGGCACGACCGGGCAACACGATGTCGGTGGCGAACGAGAACCAGCGGGGTCGCTCGGCAGCGGCCATCAGGTTGTCGCGCACCGTGAGGTCCTCGAACAACTCCAGTGACTGGAATGTCCTCGTCAATCCCAAGCGCGCTCGTGCGTCGGGGCTCTTGCCGGCCAGGTCGACGCCGTCGAAGGTGACGGTGCCGAATGACAGCGGCGTGAACCCCGTGATCGCATCGATGAACGTGGTCTTGCCGGCGCCGTTGGGCCCGATCAAACCGACGAGCTTGCCCGACTGCACATCCAGGTCGATGTCGTCGTTGGCGTGCAACCCGCCGTAGCTGACCGTCAGGCTGCGCGCCTCGAGCAGGGCCACCTCAGACCACCTCGGCCATGGTGGATGCGGTGGTCGCCGACTGCGAGACCGGCGACGTCGCGACGTCGTGCGCAGCGAGTTCGTCGGGGGCCTGTTCGTGAGGCGACCGGGCGTCTTTGACCTGACGAACAACCGAGCGGATGAACAGCGCCAGCTCTGCACCCAGCAACGGCATCCACAGCTTGCTGTACGAATCGACGCGGATCGGCCAGATGATCCAACCCAACACGTAGCCGACAAGGGCTGTCGGACCGAATCGCTTGATGCTGGCCGCCCACGTGTGGCGGGCATCGGTCGGAGTTGGCCGCGTGGGTCCCAGAGCCTTCGAGGCGAGGAACACGATGAAGTACAACATCGCCAGGCTGAACAGGATCCACAGGTACACGTCGTCGATGAACTGGGCCCGGTGCACGAAGAACGCAAACCCGACGACCAAGACAGCCCAACCCGTCTGCACCACGATGCGGCGCGGGCCCCCTGTTGCCGCGCGAACGGTCTGCAGACCCGGGAACGCACTGACGATCCAATTGCCCAGATGACGCATGACACCCTGGAAGAACGGAGCGACGCCCTGGGGATGGACGATGGCGGTGACGATCAGACCGACGCCGCCCAGCATGCCGACGTAGCTGTCGATGTTGGTGCCCCTGAAGAAGTAGTTCGAGGTGACAGGTACCACCGATGCGCCAACCAGCATGCCGGCGACGATTCCGCCGTTGATCGACGTGATGCCACCGAGGTAGGCGAAGGCCAGCACGACCAGACTGGCCTGGAACGGGAAGTTGGCCGACGACACCTCAACCTGCTTGAAGCCCAACATGACACCGCCGATACCGGCGATGGCGGCACTGAGGGCGAACGCGAGCAACTTGGTGCGGGCCACGTTGATGCCGGCTGCGGCGGCAGCACGCTCGTTCGCGCGCACTGCCAGGAACCGTCGCCCGACGCCCGTCCGTCGCACGTTGGCCAGCGCGATCGCACACAGCGCCAGCACGATGGCCGCAAAGATCGCGAAGGCGGGACGCTCGTTCTGCTGCCTGACACTTCGTGCGCCGACATCGATGCCGAACAACGTCGGAGTTTTGACGAAGGCAGGAATGCCTGCGCGTAGTTGGGTGATGTCGTCGTTCTCGAGGTAGAGCGACTGGATCGAGATCGCAGTTGCGATGGTGACGACGGCCAGTTGAACACCACGGATGCGAACGGCCGGCAACCCGACGATCACACCGACGACCACGGCCACAGCCACCCCGATGGCGGCGGCGATCGGCCACGGCAAGCCTGGGCCGCTGACCGCCACGAGATTCGAACCTCGGCCAACACCGTCGGCCATCATGCGTGCCATCATGAACGCGGCGATGCCGGCGAACGACATCTGCGCCAGGCTGATCTGCCCGGTGTAGCCGGTCAGCAGCACGACCGACAGCATGATGATCGCGAACACCAGGCCGGTCTGGATGGCTCCGGCGAACACTGTGCGTGTGCCGGCGGCCTCGAACGCGAACGCCGCCATCGCGGCCACGGTCACCCACACCAGCGCATGCTGACTGATCCGTTGTGGATTCGGCGACAGCGGTAGGCGTCGCTCTTCGACCGTACCGCGCATCGGCAGCGACTTCCCGCGAACGAACAGCACCACGATGATCACCAGCAGCGGAATGACGTTGCGGACTCCGTCCTGCAGCCAACTCAGACTGCCGTCGAACCATGACGACTTCTTCAGGTCCAGCATGGTCTGCACCGCGCCCAGCGCCAGGCCACCGGCCGCGGCGATGGGCACGGATCGCAGGCCACCGACCAGCGCAGCTGCAAGCGCCGGCACGATCAGTGCCGTCAGCCCGACCGGGGTGATGGTGCCCTGGATCGGCCCGACGATGATCACGGCCAGCGTGGCCGTGACCGATGCCAGGACCCAGTTGACAGCCGCCAGCCGCTGCGGCGAGTACCCCAGCAGCACCGCACCCTTTTCGTTGCCGGCAGCTGCCCTGGTTGCCAGGCCGAACCGGGTCAGTCGATAGATGGCCCACAGCGCCCCCGCCAACAAGACAGCGAACGCAATGGCCACCAAGGTGATCCGGGGGAAGGGCCGCCCGAGGCCGAGGAAGTTCTCGTACGACTTGTCGGGGAAGATGCTCTTCGGTTGGGGAAACGAGTTGCCGAAGTTCAGCAACGCCACACCCTGCAGGTACAGCGCCAGGCCCAGCGAGGCGACCACCTTGCCCAGTGGCGCCGCCTTTCTCAACGGACGGAACACCAAGAAGTGCGCGCCAAGCCCCAACAGCGCTGCCATCACCAGCGCCACGATCAGCGCCGCCATCATCGGCCACGATCCATCACTGTCGAGGGTGATTCGCACCGGGAGGTTGAGCGAATGCGTCGGCAGGAAGTCGACCCATGGCAGATAGAGCTGCCCACGATTCCACGCCGCGTCGAATGTGAACATGCCGTACATGGCCAGCGCGCCATGAGCAAAGTTGATGACACCCGAACCCTTGTAGACGACGACGAGACCGGCACCCAGCGTCGCGTACAACGAGCCGATGCCCAATCCGATCAACAGGTAGAAGATGATCTCTTTCACGCAGGACCCCCAGTCCGTCGTCGAATCTTCGGTCGAGCTACCAGTCGAGCGACGAACCGGGGACGGACCATTGTGGTCCGTCCCCGGGATGACGTCGAGACTGCAGGCCGACCCTGGTCGGTCAGCCTCCGGGTCGAAGCTCTGTGCCGGCGACCAGGTCGAGGCCAGAGAGCGAATCGATGACAGTGACCAACTTCTCGCCGTCCCATTGGGCGACGCTGATCGGCGAGCTGCACACCGCGATGTACGGCGTCGGTGCACCGGCGCAGTCCAACGGCGAGCCGCCGAACGCCGGATTGCTGCCGTCGGTGGCCTTGAACGCATCGCTGATCGACTGACCGGTGACATCACCGTCGATCGCGTTGGCGACCTCCCAGATGTTCATCATGATCGAGAAGCCCTGACCGGCGAAGCCCTTGAACAGATCGTCCTCGGACAGGCCGTACTCCAGGCCCTTGGTCTGGTACACGGTCGCGTTATCCAGGTGCTGCCCCTCCAGGCCCTCCAGCGGCGCGAGTACGCCGTTCTCGGTACCGGTCAGGTAGATGCCCTTGGCCAGATCGCCGGCATCACGCATCGCAGTGAAGTCGATGCAGGCGCCCGACAGCACCATGGGAATCTTGTCCGGCGTCCAGCCCAGTCGGCCGAGGCCGTTGACCAGGTTCCAGCAGTCGGCGCCCTGAGCCGAGAAGATGATCGCATCGGGGTCGAAATCGAGCACCTCGGTTGCCTGCGGCGTGATGTCGGGGGTGGCCGGAGCGACCGGGACACCGATGTAGGTCAGGTCAGGCATGCTGCCCGCAAGAGCGGCGTCACCCGGCTCGGTGCCGTTCAGCACGTCCAGGGGCTTGGCCTCGAGGTCGTTGTAGCAGACCACTCCGGGGGGCGTGTCGGCCCACGGCACACTGACCTTGTTCACCGGATTGCCGGTGAGCTTCGGCAGCTCCTGGGTGGTGAACTGGATGAGGCCCGTGTGCACACCTAGGCAACCACCACCGGCGCCGATGGCGTACACGCCCTCTGACGTGAAGTCTGCGATGGTGATGGGCGTGCCGACGATCACCGGGATGTTCGAACCCTTGTAGATCGAGAAGTTGTTGCCGAAGAAGTTGATCGTCGAGATGGCCAACTCGACCTCGTCGGCGGCCAACTCGTTGGCGCAGCGCTGCGAGTCGTCGGGCGAGACCACCGACTTGCACAGCACGATCTCGATCGGACGGCCACCCAGGCCCCCCAGCTCGGCGTTGATGTAGTCGGCCGCGGCCTGAATCGCGGCCGAGTATTCGGGGAACGATCCATTGGGGTCACCCTCGAGGTTCTGCACACCGACCTTGATTGGCTCGCCGTCGGCAGTAGCCGCCGCGCTGTCGGTGGATGGTGCGTCGGTGGATGGTGCGTCGGTCGACGGCGCGTCCGTCGACGGCGCGTCCGTCGATGGTGCATCGGTCGACGGTGCGTCCGTCGATGGTGCATCGGTCGATGGTGCGTCGGTTGTCGAACTGTCGTCGCTACCGCATGCTGCGGCCACGAACGAGACGGTGCACAACATGGCAACGGCCCATCGCTGGGTACGCCAACGTGAACGTGAACTCATGGTCCCCCTCATTTCCCCCTACGGACGACTGGCCTATCCAATCCCCGAGAGGCCAGTCTGTCAGTCACGAACTAATCGGTCAATTATTAACAGCGGCTTTCACTGCGAACCTGTCAGACCCGGGGGTCGACGAGCACCTTCGTCTGCAGCGACTGGCCGCTGGCCAGATCGGCCAGTGCCGCCGACAGACCGTCGAGCCCGACCGTGCCGGTGTGCAACGGCTCGACATCGACGCGACCATCGGCGATCATCGCCATCACCATCTCGAACTCCTCGTGGAAGTACGCGAGCGACGACGTCACGACGATCTCTTTGATCAGCCATGCGGCCGGCGAGATGGATGCCTCGCCGTCGGCCAGGCCGATCAGGCACATCGAGCCACCCCGGCGTGCCAGATCGACCGCCGTCTGGATAGCGGTTGCCCGACCGACGCACTCGTACACGATGTCGGCCCCCAGGCCATGCGTGCGTTCCAGCACCAGTTCCGACGCGGCGGCGCCGGGTTCGACCGCTTCGTGTGCACCCAGCGACGTGGCCAGGCTGCGCCTGCGTTCGTTCGGTTCCACCACGATGACGCGGCTGGCTCCGGCTGCGCGCACCCACTGCAACGTGCTGAGGCCGATGGGCCCGGCACCCTGCACGACCGCTACATCGCCGAGGCGCAACGCGCTGGCCCGCACTGCGTGGAACGCCACCGTCGCAGGTTCGACCTGTGCGGCTTGCACGTCGGTCAACTCGGGGTGAGCTCGCACCACGCGACTTGCCGCCACCGCGATCTGCGGCGCGAAACCGCCATGCGGCGGCGCCAGCGCATCGCGGCCCAGCGCCGACATGAACGCGACCAGACAGCGCTCGGCGTGCCCGGCCCGACAGGCCGCGCAGGCGCCACACGCCGGAGCGATCGCCACGACAACACGATCGCCTTCTGTCAGTGCGGCCGAGCCCGAGGATGCTGCCACTGCCGAACCGACGGCCGACACCGTGCCGGTCCATTCATGTCCGCAGATGGCCGGGTTGTAGGGGCGGCCCGACTGGAACGCGTGCACGTCGGTGCCGCAGATGCCACACAGCGCGATGTCGATCACGACTCCTGTGGGCGCCGGCACCGGCGTTGGAAACTCGCGAAGCTCCAACTCGCCCTTGCCCACGATCAGACCTGCGTGCATCATCGTCTCCTCGTCGGCGCCATCGCCGTGACAACGCAGCCATGGGCTACGTTGCCGCGATGAGCCTGATTGCGGTCGAAGCCGCGCTTGTTGTTGTGGATCCAAGTTGCCGTGATGCCCTGGTGGCCGCCTCGGCGCCGGTGCAGGCCGCCACTCGCACCGACGAACCTGGGTGTCTGGTGTACTGCTTCGCCGCCGATCCCGTTCGTGACGACCTGATTCAGGTCTACGAACTGTGGGCCGACGAGCAATCGTTGGCCGCCCACTTCCAGCATCCCAACTACGCCGCCATGCGCGAGATGCTGAACGGCGCCGGTCTGGCCTCGGCCGTCAGTCGCAAGTTCCGCATCGATGCCGAGGCACCCGTGTACGGCGCCGATCGTCGGCCCACTGCCCTGTTCGACACCTGAACAATTCATCGGGTTGCCGCGACTGTGTCGCGCGCCCAGCGATAGTCGGCCTTGCCCGACGGGCTGCGGTACACCGTGTCGACAAACACGACTCGTCGCGGCGCCTTGTACGTAGCGAGCTGCGAGCGCACGTGCTGGATGACGGCCTGCTCGTCGAGGTCGCTGCCCGCAACGACGGCCACCACCAGAGTGACGATCTCGCCCAAGCGATCGTCGGGCGCGCCGACCACCACGCAGTCGACGATGTCTGGGTGCCGGCGCGCAGCCACCTCGACCTCCTCGGGGAACACTTTCTCGCCGCCGGTGTTGATGCACACCGATCCTCGCCCCAGCAGGTGCACCGTGCCGTCGGCATCGATCATCGCATGATCACCCGGAATCGACCACCGCACGCCGTCGATCGTCCGGAACGTTTCTGCGGTCTTCTCGGGATCGCCGTGATAGCCGGCCGGCATCGGCCCCGACGCCGCCAGCACACCGCTGCGCCCACAGCCTGGTTCAAGGCGTTCGAACGTGACCGGGTCGAACAATGCGCTGGCCGGAGTGGCGACGAAGCGCGCCGTCTCGAGCGGCTGTTGGCCGGGGGCGGTGACGGCCAGTGCGAACGGGCCACCCTCTGACGCACCGATCATGTCCAGCACCATCGCGGCCGGCGCACGCGACATCAGCTCGCGTTTCGAGTCGACCGACAGCGTCGCGCCCGTCGACACGATTCGCTGCAGGCTGGAGACGTCGTACGGCTGGCCTTCGGCATCGGCGCGCTGCAACTCGGCCACGATCGGTCGGGCGAACGCGTCTCCCACGATCGACAGCTGCGTGACCCGCTCGCGTTGCACCAACCGCAACAGCTCGGCGGCATCGAACCGCCGCCCCGCCAACAGCACCACGGTGCCGCCCAGGACGAACGTGCTCATTGCCAGAAAGAGCGCAGTGCCGTGCATCAACGGCGGAGCCGTCATGTTGACCGGACTGGTGCCGGCGGTGCGCAGCTGGGCTGCGACCCGTCCAACCTCGTCGGGGGTCTCTGGTACGGGCAGCCCCAACGACGCGTATCCGCTGAAACCCAGCGCGCCGAACAGATCGGCGTGACGCCACACGACGCCCTTTGGCAGCCCGGTGGTGCCACCCGTGTACAGCAGCAGCCGATCGTCTCCGCTGCGCGGTATCGGTGTTGCGGGCGTGTGCGCTGCGACCAGCGATTCGTATGCAATTGCGCCCTCCAGCAATGGGGCATTGCTGCCGTCGTCGACCTGCACCAGGACGCGCAGGTCGGGTAGCGACGCGCATGCTTGGGCAACGACATCGGCGAACGAGGCATGGAACACCAGCGCCACTGCGCCCGAGTCGCCGAGCACATGCGCTACTTCGGGTGCGCGGTATCGGAAGTTCACGTTGACCGTGCTGGCCCTGACCTTGAACGCGGCAAACGCCGACTCGAGGTACTCGGGGCAGTTGTACATCATCTGCGCAACCTGGTCGTCGTGGCCGACTGAGCTTGCGGTCAGACCGCCGGCCAAGCGAGCCGCGCGCTGCTCGAGCTGACACCACGTGATCTCGGTATCACCCAACACCACCGCCACCTGATCTGGCGCGCCGGCGGCGATGGCCTCCCACAGGGTGGCCCAGTTCTCAGCGAGCGCCATCGAGGTACTCGTCGACGACTGTGTGCACATGAATGACGCGGGTCTCCTGGAAGCTCAACGTGACGTGCGCAAGTGATGCCGAATGCATGCCGCGTTGCACGCGGGGCAAGTTGGCGAAGTCTTGGTCGAGAACCTGCCCGAAACTGCCCGAGCCCTGCGGCACCCACACGTTGGGCACCGGCTGGGGTTGCGCGGCGTGCTGGTCGGGCCACGCGAAGCGCCACAGATCGAACAAGCACCGGTCTGGATCGGTGGCGTGCGGACGGATGCGAAACAGAAGGAAGCCGCCGGCGTGAGTGTTGAACACCAAGCCCGGGAAGATCAGGTAGTGGTAGTCGTCGATCATCTGGTCGCGGCTGAGCGCCGAGTAATCGTGCCCCAGCTCGGCACCCTTGCGAGCCGTGGCCTCGATCAGGTACTGGCGCACATCGAGGTCGCCGACCTGGTTGCCGTCGTCGTCGAACAGACCGTCAACGCTGACCGACGTGCTCTTGTACCCGTCGCCAGCCCCGTCGCCGTCGCTGGGCGAGCGGTTGACGACACTCGACCCTGATTGACGGGTGAACGCCTCGAACACCTCGTATGGGTCGACGTGATCCAGCCGCATCGATGGCACACCGAATGGCACGATCATGCGACTGTGCGGACCGATCAGTTCGTACGCGGTGTTGACCTCGTCGAGCATCGGCATGAGCTGCGGGTGGATTCCCTGCACGTGGTACACCTCGAGGAACGCCTCGACGGCGACCTTCCAGTTGCACCCCAGATCGGTGCTGAGGCTGAGGGTCGAGCGCATCTTGTCGAGGTGGTACGGCTGCAGCTGGTCGGCCACCGCACCCAAGTACTCACGCAACGGAGGTGCAGCCGGACCCGCGGGGTTCACGAACACGAACCCTCCCCACTCGTCGCAGGCAGCTTCAGCCAAGGCATATTCTTCATCGACGATGCCGACGAACAGATGGCGATCGGGCACGTCGTGCAGCGATCCGTCCAGGTTCCAACACCAATGGTGGTACTGGCAGCGCAGCTCGTGCGATGACCCACAGCCGGTCTTGATCATGTTGCCGCGGTGACGGCATGCGTTGGCGAACGCCTTCACCGAACCATTGGTCTGACGCACGACCAACCACTCTTGATCCGCGATGGTGTAGGCCGAGTGATCGCCGGCGGCGGGCACATCTTCGCTGCGGCACGCCATCTGCCACGAGCGCTGCCACACGGCGGCCAGCTCTGCCCGGGCGAAGTCAGGCGAGGTGTAGCGCTCGGTGGGGATACGTGTCTGCTCCACGCCGAGCTCGTGCCGCTCGGCGAACTCGGCCCCGGCGGGATAGCTGATGTTCCAGGTCTCGGCATTTGCATGAGCCACCCGCAGCTCGTCGGCGATCGTCATTGCATGCCCCCCTGCACTGTGGTAATCAACCGGTTGGTTATTTATTGACACTATGTGAAAGCGTGGCGCGATGCACGACCCGGCGGTGATGCCTCGACGACTGGCCTCGTTCCTCACTCAACACGACGGCGACCGCACCGCAACAGTCGTCGCGTACGACGCGATGGTCGGCGGCTACAGCCGGTTGATGGCCCGCGCCGACATCCAGTGGTCCGACGGCACCACCGAGACCGTGGTGTTGCGGGGTGATCCACCGCCTGGCAAGGCGATGATGGAAACCGATCGAGACAGCGAGTACGCGCTGCTGCGCGTGCTGGGCGACACCAGTGCCATCAACATGCCCCGCGCCCGTCACTACGACGGGTCCGGTGATCACCTGGGCACGAAGTGCATCGTGTTGGATCATGTCGCCGGCAGCTCGTTGCAAACGATCTTGAACGAAACCCCGGCCGGCGAACGCGGCGGTCATGCCCACGATCTGATCGACACGCTCGCCCGGATCCACTCCATCGATGTCGACTCGCTGGGTGATGCGCTTCCCCGCCCGTCCGGTTGGGATGACTACCTGAGTGCTCTGATCGATCGCTTTCGGCAGGCAGACCGCGAGCACATCGAGTCGATGCCGTTCCTTCGATTCGTGGCTGCCTGGCTGGACGCACACCGACCTCCGCCCCTTCCACTGCGCGTGGTGCACAGCGACTTCCAGCCGGCCAACATCATGGTCGGCGCCGGTGGCGAGCACTTCGTGATCGATTGGGAACTGACCCACATTGGCGACCCGCGCGAGGACCTGGGCTACTACAACGTCTATTCGTCGGCGCTCGGACCCAATCTGTTCATGGACGATCCCGAGGGATTCCTGCAGCGGTACCGCCAGCGCACCGGCTTCAGCGAGGAAGCCGTCAACATGCAGACGATGGCGTACTTCTCGTCGCTCGCCGCGATCACCGTCTACGCGCAGGTGCTGCGAGGGGCCGCGGCGATGGCGGCAGGCCACAACGGCGGGCTGATGACGACCTACACGCTCAACGCACTCACCATCGGCCATGGCAACTTCATGGCGGGCTGCTTGATCGACAACGGTCAGGAGACCGCCTGATGTTGTCCCGACCGACCACCGAGCAGATCGTGCTGGACTGTCGCGCTGAACTGCTGTCGACGATCGACGCTGCAGTCACCGATCCGGCGGTGAAGATCGCCATCCAGATGATGGAGAACGTGCTGCGCAACTGCGCCGAGCGGGCTGCGCACGAGATCGCCTGGATGCGCGAAGAAGCCGATGCGATGATCGCGTTCGCCCAGCGGGTGCGGGCGGTGTCCACCATGACCGACGCTGCGAGGGCTGAGATCGACACGACGCTCGACGCGTTTGGGTCGGGACGATCCGACAGCTTGCATCTCGACGACATGACCGCCACGTACCACCTTGCCGGCGTCTGCATGTCGGCAGCCCTCGAAGCGGCGATGGCATCCGGTGACAGCGCTCTGCAGGTCGCCGGGCGCGAAGTTCTGCAGCTTCGTCTTGCGCACGAGCAGGCGATCATGGGCGAGTGGTCCTTCGTCGGACGCGGCTGACGTGACGGCGCTGACGAGTTCGAAACCCATCGACACTCTGGTCGTGACTGGCGGCCACCCGTTCGAGGCCGATCCGTTCTTCGCCGCGTTCGATGCCATGGCCGGCGTGCAGTGGACCGGCGCCACTGCCCCGAAGGCCGGGCACGACGTGGTGGTCTTCTACGACATGCCCGGGTTGCGGTTCACCGGTACCGATCCCCCGCTGGAGCTGATCGAACCCACCGACCACCAGCGCGATGTGATCCATCAACTGTGCGCCGATGGGGTGGGTCTGGTGTTTCTGCACCATGCGATCGCCAGTTGGCCGGCCTGGCATGAGTACGCCGAGTTGGTAGGTGGCCGCTTCCACTACGCCCGGGGCGTGTTGGACGGCGTCGAGTACCCCGATTCGGGCTATCGCTTCGACGTGCGTCACACAGTCGAAGTGTTGGCGCCGGATCACCCGGTCTGCGCGGGGCTGGGCTCCAGCTTCACGCTGACCGACGAGCTGTATTGCTTTCCTGTCCTGGACCACACGATCACGCCGTTGATGCGCACCACCTTCGACACGGGTGATTCGTCGCAGTTCTCCTCTGCCGATCTGGCCATCCGCGGTCAGCGCAAC
>JANNFQ010000668.1:0-4806 GCA_031380045.1 Acidimicrobiaceae bacterium | reverse complement strand
CTGACCTCGGTCGTTGTCAGCAGCGTGTTGTCACGTCGTTCTTTCCTCGGTCAGTGCGCGGCGGATGCCGCATTGCGCCCGCAGGTCGCCGACTGGTCCGTTCACGGTTTGCTTGGTCGTCCGTTCACGGTTTCATGGCGTGGATGATTGCTGCGTGGACCCCTGCTGTGTACTCGCGGGTCGGGGCGACGGTGACGTCGGCGAAGCCAGCGGCGGCCAGTTGGCGGCGGTAGCCGGTGAAGGTCAGTGCGCCGGCGACGCATCCGACTCGCGTGGCCCGTTCGAGAATCTCGTCGGCGGTCAGGTCGTCGTCGACCACGACGTCGCTGACCCCGATGCGGCCGCCGGGTCGGAGGACACGGTGTGCTTCGGCGAACACTGCCGGCTTGTCCGTCGACAGGTTGATCACGCAGTTCGAGATGATCACGTCGATCGAGTCGTCGGGCAGCGGAATCTGCTCGATGTTGCCCTTCAGGAACGTGACGTTGTCGGCCGCTGCTTCGCTGGCGTTGCGCCGAGCGAGGTCGAGCATCTCGTCGGTCATGTCGAGCCCATAGGCATGGCCCGTGGGTCCGACCCGTTTCGCCGAGAGGAGCACATCGATCCCACCGCCAGAGCCCAGGTCCAACACCACGTCGCCGGGCCGCAGGTCTGCCACAGCGGTCGGGTTTCCGCAGCCCATGCTGGCGAGCCCCGCCGCGTGGGGGAGTTCGGCAAGGTCGTCGTACAAGCTCGGCCCGAAGTTCGTGCCGTCGGGTCCGTCGACGGCTTGTCGGCCGCCCGCGGCCGTGTTTGCACAATGTGCGTACTGTCGACGGATCCGCTCGCGGAGGATGTCGGGTTCTGTGGTCATCGTGTGCTCCTTGTGCTGTCGTTGGCTTGTCGTTGGTCCCATGGCGCGTTTGCTGGAACGCGGCCCATGACGAGTTCGGCGGCGGTCGGGAAGCAATCGAGGCAGGTCTCGTTGATCCGCCACCAACTGGTGGTGGCGACCCGGTCGACGAGGACGAAGCGAACATCGCCAAGGATCTTGAGATGGTGCGAGACGGTGGACTGACCGACGTCGACGCGTTCCACGATCTCGCCGACGGTCATCGGCCGCGCCTCGGAGGCGAGCAGGTTGAGAATCAGCACTCGAGTTGGATCGCCAAGCGCCCGGAACCATGTCGCCCATGTCGTGGCGTCGTCACGTGAAACATTCATCGACAATCGACGATAGTCGATGGTCGATCGCCGAGCAACAAACTCGGGTCGGTTCCTGGCAGCGAGAAAAGACCTTCGAGTTCGAGCGCGACCGAAGCTCGGTTACACCGGTCGCTTGTTCGCTTGGTCGAGCCGGGCGGCCACCGCCTGCAGCAGGCTCCACCCGAGGCCCGGCACCTCGTCGATCGCTTTGCGCAGTGAAGCGCGATTGAGCACCAGCCAGTCGATCGGCGTGTCGGCTTCGACCGTGGCGGTTCGCGGACCGCCCAGGATCACGCTGAGCTCACCGACCACGTCGCCTGGCCCGAGGCGGGCGATCCGGCGCCCGTTCTTGCGGACGATCGCAGACCCGGCCACGATCACGTACAGGTTCGACGACGGAGCGCCCTCGACGAACAACGTGTGCCCGGCTTCGACGCTTTCGGTCCGGACCCGCGACAGCAATCGCGCCAGCTCTCGCTTCGAGCAGTTGGCGAAGAGCGGTACCTTCGACAGTTGGGCAACCCGTTCTCGCTGCTGCATCTCCAAACATTAGCCAAGTCACTTCAGACGGCCACCGTTGACGCAGGTTGACCAGCGCGACGAGAGCGCTCGACCGAGATGCCCGATGGGTCGTCGAGCCCTAGACGACCTGGCTGATGACCAGTGCGATGAGGCAGACAGCCAAGATCGCGATCGCGACCGCGGCAAGACCATCATGAGTTCCTACTTGTGGGACAGGACGCTGCGGCTTTTCGTTCATGTCATCGGTCCTCTTCATCGCATCGATCATCAGAGTCTCGACCATCACCCCTGGAAGTTCAAGGATCGGGTCGCAGCTTTCCCAGTCGTGCAAGCGCGCTGGCCGCGGCGTTGGCGCCGCACATCCCGTGGGCGCCCGCCCCGGGCGGCGTCGACGCCGAGCACAGGTACGTGCCCGGGATGCCGGTGAAATACGGGTCGAGTGCGAGGCGCGGACGGAACAGGAGCTGCCTGAACGACGACGCACCGCCGATGATGTCGCCGCCGACGTAGTTCCGGTTGTACACCGACATCTCCGTCGTACTGCGCACCGCCGTGCCGACGATCCGATCGCGGAAGCCGGGGGCGAACCGTTCGATCTGACCGATGATCGCCTCGCTGGCGTCGCCGGTGTACGCGTGGGGCACGTGCGCGTACGTCCACAACGGATGGACGTTGCCAACCGAGCGAGTGGGGTCGGCCAGGTACTGCTGGCCGACGAGCACGAACGGTCGCCGCGGCATCGCTCCGCGATGCACCGCCTCCTCGCCGGCGACGATCTCGTCGAACCCGCCACCCAGGTGGACCGTGCCGGCGTGACGGGCTGCCTGGGCCATCCACGGAACACCTTCCTCGATCGCGAAGTCGACCTTGAACGCGCCCGGGCCGTGACAGAACCGGCGGTAGGAACGGGCAATGCGAGCCGGCAGCCGGTCGCCGAGGATGTCGGCGGCGATCGACGGCGACACGTCCAGCATCAGCACGTCACACGGCGGCAGGTCGGCGGCGGTGGTCACGAGCGCGCCGGTCTCGATCTTGCCGCCGTGCTGTTCGATGTCGGCAACCAACGCGTCGGCGATGGCTTGCGAACCCCCTTGGGCCACCACCCATCCCTTTGCGTGAGCCGCCACGATCAACATCAGCCCCACTGCGCTGGTCATCGGTCGGTCGAGGCGCGAGAAGGCGTGCGCAGCCACACCGGCCCACAACGCCTTGGCCTCCTCCGTCTTCCACACCCGCGCCACGGTGGTTGCCGGCAGCATCGCGCCGGCACCGAAACGCGCCAACGTCACCGGATGTCGCGGCACCCGCAACACCGGCTGGGAGGCATCGGCGAACAGGTCGTCGAAGCGCGCTGCCGACGGCTGGAACACTCGACGCCACCGCTGACCGTCGCACCCAAGACCTTCGGAGGTGCGGTCGATCGATCGATACAACAGACCTGCCGACCCGTCGTCCAGCGGATGGGCGCAGTCGACCTCTGGTTGCAACCACCTCAGCCCGTGAGCAGCGAGGTCAAGGCCCGCCAGGAACGGTGATCCGGCCGCGATGGGGTGCACCGCCGAGCAGTGATCATGGAGGAGCCCGGGCAGAATCATCTCGGAGCTACGTGTGCCACCGCCGATCGTGGCGCTGGCTTCGAGCACGGTCACATCCAGGCCGGCGCGGGCCAGCCGCGCCGCGGCTGCGAGCCCATTCGGCCCGCTGCCGACGACGATCGCCGAAGTCACAGTGTCACAGGATCGGAAGGGTCACGGGGTCGGAATGGTCACGGAGAGTTCGAACCTGCGCTCACACGCGTCCGCCGCTGCCGGGATGTGGCACACCCGGCGCCACGTAGCCCGGGCGAGTCCATGTGACCGTGTGGGGAATGGGTCCGTTCGGCAGCCACGGTTGCTCGTTGTAGGCATCGTCATTGTGATACCAGCCCTTCTCGACGGTGCCCAGCGCTGCGTCGATGACGCGGTACTGCACCTTCTTGCTGAAGGCCGGTTGCGACTCGGTCCAGGCGACCACCACGTCGCCAGGCTCGTACTGGCACCGCTCTTGCATGCCCGCGATCAACCGCTCGTCGATGCAGTGACCATCGCCGAAGTTCCAGCCGGTCAACACGTTGCTGACGAACTCGCCCTCTCGTTGGACCCGGTCGTCGAGTCCGTCGGTGTGGCGCATCAGCAACGAGTAGTGCATGCGTCCCATCGGATGCATCCTCCGGAACGCCACTGCCTTTTGGATGAAGATCTCCGAGATCTCCTTGCCGAACAGTGGCTCGATCTGATCGATCTGGTTGTCGGCCGCCTTCACGATCCGCTCGTTGATCCGGTCTTCCATCGACTTGTCGCGGAACGAGAACGAGGCTGCCGCCCAGTTGCCCGCGTACTGCTTCATGCCGACGAGGAACGAGACGTACTGAGGTCGCAGTGCTCCGAGGACGATCGGTGCCAGGGCTACGAACAGCACGATCACGAGGAGGTACGGGGTCATGTCGCCGACGCCATACCCGCTCCCTGCAGAGAAGTTGGCGAACAAGAACGCGACGCAGAACATGA
Organism: Acidimicrobiaceae bacterium; assembly: GCA_031380045.1. Taxonomy (GTDB): domain Bacteria; phylum Actinomycetota; class Acidimicrobiia; order Acidimicrobiales; family Ilumatobacteraceae; genus VFMC01. Next base: position 553 of record JANNFQ010000668.1, on the reverse strand, counting down.
AGAACACGTTCCACTCCAACGGCACCGCCAACGGGATCGTGGAGATGATGAACGTGTGCAGCATCCACATGGAGATGATGGCGATCCACGTCAGCCATGGCCAGGGCGAGAACAGCAGCACCATCGGCATGATCATCTCGCACGTGGTGCCGCCGACGTGGCCCAGCAGATGTGTGGTCCGCGATGGCCGGATGTCGTTCGGGTAGTCCTTGACGGTCGCCTTGCGGAACCGCTGCGACGACATCCACGGTGTGTTCTGAACCATGATCGCCACGGTCGACGAGAAGCCGTGTTGCAGCTTCGAGAAACCAGCACCCATCCAGATCACGACGATGGCGATCTTGGCGCCGATGACCATGTCGTGGAAGTTGTGGAACAGCCCGAAGTACATCAGCGTCGGGACGTACTGCTCGGAGCGGGCCGACAGGAACACGATCTTGTCGCGCAGACCCATCAACACGATGAGGCCGCAGTAGGTGACAAGCGCCCAGCGTGGCATGACCCCGGCCGAACCGTCGGGTAGCCCGGCGACCTGATGCCCTGACAGGAACAA
>JANNFQ010000594.1:0-3331 GCA_031380045.1 Acidimicrobiaceae bacterium | reverse complement strand
ACTTCTTCGCCGCGGCCTTCTTCACGGTCGACTTCGTTGCCGGAGCCTTCTTCGTTGCCGGAGCCTTCTTCGTTGCCGGAGCCTTCTTCGTTGCCGGAGCCTTCTTCGATGCCGGAGCCTTCTTCGATGCCGGAGCCGTCTTCGTTGGCACCCTCTTCGCTTGCAGCCTCTTCGGGGCGAGCCGGTCGCGGGCGGCTTGGCTCTTCGGGGCGACGGGTTGCACGCCGTCGCCACCCTTGCGCATCGACGGTGGCGCCTGCGGAACGGTGCGCGCGGCGCCAGTCGCCTCGAAGAGCCGGTCGATCTCGTCGATGTGGAGGTCGACGAGATGCCAGAGATCTGGGACCAGTTCGCGATCGGCGATCAAGCCGAAGTCCATCCGGTCGACGTAGCTGTGCACCGTGATGTTCAACCCGATGCCGTCCGACACGGTCGACACGGGAATGTATGCGTCCAGTCGCGCGCCTGCGAAGTACAACGGCGTGCGTGGGCCCGGCACGTTCGAGATCACCACGTTCACCGGAGAGCCGACCCTGTCAGACAATCGCAGCCGCGACACCAACCGCAGCGCCGAAGCCGCGACGACCGGTGATGCGTAGTCGGCGGCCTGGCCCAGTGCGTCGGCCGGCATCAGATCGAACTGCCCTTTGGCCGCGTTCATCGCCTGTCGGCACAACGCCACCCGTTCGATGGGGTCGGCGCAGTTCGTCGGAAGATCGACCACCAGCGCCGAGACGCGATTGGTCCATGGGTCCTCTTCGTTGCCCGTACGGATCGACACAGGCACCATGGCGCGCAAGGGGCTGTCGGGCAAGGCATCGTGCTCTAGCAGGTACTCGCGCAACGCACCGGCACACACCGCCATCACGACGTCGTTGAGCGTGCCCCCCGTTGCTTCCTTCAACCGCTTCAGGTTCTCGAGCGAAGCAGAACGCATCGCGAACCGGCGGTGTGCAGTGACCGATTTGTTCCAAGGCGTTGGCGGTGCCGGCGTGATCGGGATGCTCACTCTGGTGCGCTGCTCGGACGAGCTCGACGACCGCTTCGTCAGCGAACTCAGCGTCGAACGAGCGGTACGCGCCAGGCCACCGATGCTCGTCAGTCCGGCGGCCTCGGCCACATCGCGCACGACCGCAAGCGTCAGTCGAGCGCCGCGCACCGGATTCGCCGCCATGTTCATGAACGCACGCTGCATCATCTGCGCGGATGGCGGCGGGGTCTCGCCGTGCCATTCGCGTTCGACCAAACCCCATTTGGCGTCTCGTGAGTCGTCGGTCATCATCTTCAGCATGATCACGCCCGATGCCCCGTCGATGGTGGCGTGATGGGTCTTCTGCAGCAACGCCCATCGACCATCGGCCAGACCCTCGATGACGTACGCCTCCCACAACGGCCGCGACCGATCCATCCTGCGACCGACGATGCGCGCCACCTGTTCGCCCAGCTGATCGGCCGCACCTGGCGGCGCCAACCCGATGTGGCGCACGTGGTAATCAAGGTCGAAGTCGGCGTCCTCCACCCAATACGGCCGATCGAGGCCGAACGGAACTTCGACCACTTTGCGACGCAGAGGCTCGAGATGTCCGACCATCACACGGAACCGGTTGCGCACCGCCTCGAACGGGTCGAAATCATCCGACGGACGGTCGTAGATGCTCAGCCCGTTGACGTGTCCGTAGTTGTTCTGGGTCTCCATCAGCAAGAAGCTGAGGTCCATTCCGGTCAATTGCTTCACGACGATCCCCCGATCGGCCATTTCGTTGGACATCTTCACCGGATTGGAGACCTGAGTCCACTCGACACATGCCGCTTCACGACGACCGTCCCAGCAGAACGGTTGTTCAACCCGGCCCGGCCGCCAGTGTGTGCTCACGCCGGGCGACCGGAGCAGCGTTCGTCGGAAACTGGTCCCTTCGGAGTACACGACCTTGAAGTTGGGACGCCGCGACACTTCAAACTTGACACAAGCTCCACGCAGCCACGATCACCGAGATCATCGAGATCGTCCGCTCGCGCGGACTCAAGGCCTCCATCGTACGCGCCCCGCGCGAGGACGAACCCGTCCTCGTCGGCCTCGGAGGATCGACCGCCCTCTGTCCACCCCTTCTACGAGGAAGCGCACCTTCGACGCGGCCGCACAATTCAACGACCCGTCGTTCTGGTCTCGATCGGCGACCCGAACCTCACGTTCGACGCTCTCGCCGACTCGACCCTCGCATTCGCAGCGGGTCCCGCAGCGCCACGATCAGCGAGCGTTCGGCCAGGTTCGACGCCGCCCCGACCCTCGGTGAGTGTTCAGCGTTGGCGGGTCGTCCAATAGTCCGGGCGGCGGTGCTGGTGGAACACAGCGAGCACGATCACGATGTCGCCCGCGACCTCGTATCCCACGGCTCAGGGAAACCCGCCGATCGGCGTCTTCCTGTTGGCGACCGTCCGTCATCGTCCACAACGACCGGCGTGCCGGCGTGAGGCCAGCTGCTGATCCGCTCCAGCGTCGCCTCGAAGGCCGCCAGGAACCGGTCAGCGAGCGCTCGGTTCTGCTGCTCGTACCAAGCCTGGGCATCGACGAACTCCGTCGCTGCGAGCGGGTGATACCTGACCTCGAAACTCACCGCGAGTTGCGGCTGGCAGCGACCTGCTCGAGCACCTCGCTCCAGCTCAAGGTCTTGACCTCACCGGAGGCGATCTGTTGGGACCGGCGGACCATCGCCTCGCCCCAGGCGCGGTCGACCTCGGCCGGATCGTCCCCAGAGGCGTCCTCGTCGAGGCTGGCCAGCAGTTCCACCGCAAGGACGGCGCGCTCCTCAGTGGGAGGAGCCAGAACCTCGGTACGAAGGGCCGCAGACTTCGCGTTCACGGCGTCACCCGACCCCCGATCGGTCGCCGGGGCCCGGGCCGGCGCGATCAGCGATGCGTCGGCGGCCGCGAGAGCCGGATCCGTCTCGGTCACTCGTCCGCTGTAGTGCTTGGCCGTAACCGTCGACGGTGTTCGGCGAGCGGCCCTTGCGCTGCAGCTCGACGATCCAGTCGGCGAACAGATCGTCGACCGTGGCACGCGACCCGGTATGTCGACCTCTGCTCACTTCCACGATCAGTTCGGCTCGGCTCGCGCCTTTTTCGCATCACCCAGGTGCCGGTGGACAACGGCCCGAGACGCCTCGCATCCCAGCCAGATCGGTGTGGGGCGGGTGGGGATCGAACCCACGACCCAGGGATTATGAGTCCCCTGCTCTGACCACTGAGCTACCGCCCCGAATTGCTGCCCTCACATGCAAACGGCCCGCACGCGGCGGGCCGTTCACCTTGCTCCGGAGGCAGGGCTCGAACCTGC
>JANNFQ010000062.1:0-6570 GCA_031380045.1 Acidimicrobiaceae bacterium | reverse complement strand
CACATCACGTCACATCACATGACTGCGAGATAGATCGTTGCGCCGGTCACTGCGCAGATGCCCAACACATGCAGCACGCTGAGCTTGAAGCGGAACACCAACACGAATGCCAGCGCAGTGACGAACACCGCTCGCGGGCTGATCGTCGACCACACCGGTCCGCTGATGTGCACCGGTCCCCAATCGCGGTCGTGGGTGTCGCTGAACAACGTGTGGAGCGAGAAGAAGATCGACAGGTTGGCGATGACGCCGACGACGGCTGCAGTGATGCCGCTCAACGCGGCGGCGAGCTTGCGGTTGTGACGCAACCCCTCGATGTGTGGCGCGCCCAGGAACACGAACAGGAAGCAGGGCACGAACGTGACCCACACCACCAGGGTGGCGCCCACGACGCCGGCGACCCACGGATTGAGGTCGCCGGGGTTTCGGAACGCGCCGAGGAATCCGACGAACTGGACCACCATGATCAGTGGACCGGGGGTGGTCTCGGCCAAGGCCAAGCCGTTGACCATCTCGCCCGGCAGCAGCCAGTGATACACGTTCACGGCGCGTTGCGCCACGAACGACAGCACGGCGTACGCGCCACCGAATGTCACCACGGCAGTGCCCGAGAAGAACAGACCCTGGTCGACCAGCACATGGTCGCGACCCAACGTCACGGCGGCGAGCGCCACCGGCGCGATCCACAACGTCAGGCCGATCACGATGATCCTGGTCGCGCGAGCGAGCGACGGACGTTCGCCGTGCAACGCGTCGTCGGCGATCAGCGGTGAGGGTCCGGTGTCGGCGGCCTGTGACGGTTTGACTGCGAACAGGTCCGGCCGAACGCGGTTGCCGATGTAGCCGGCCAGCCCCGAGACTGCCACGACGATCGGGAATGGCAGATCGAACACGAACAGTGCGATGAACGCGCCGACCGCAATCGCGATCAGGAACCGGTTCTTGAGCGCACGTTTGCCGATGCGCCACACGGCCTGCGACACGATCGCCAGCACAGCCGGACCCAGGCCGGCAAAGATGGCGCTGACCGCAGATGTGGCCCCCCACTGCGCGTAGATGGCCGACAGGATCATGAGCGCGATGTAGCCGGGCAGCACGAACAGAGCCCCGGCGACCAGGCCGCCCAGCGTGCCGTTCAGCAACCACCCCAGGTAGATCGCCAGCTGCTGGGCCTCGGGCCCTGGCAGCAGCGTGCAGTAGGACAGCGCGTGCAGGAATCGCTGCTCGCCGATCCACTTGCGATCGTCGACGAGCTCGCGGTGCATCACCGCGATCTGGCCGGCCGGACCGCCGAAGGTGCGCAGCGAGATGTCGAACCATGCCCGCGTCGCGGTTCTGAACGGGACGACGTCGCGAGTCTGCGACGGTGAGGTGTCGGGCGTGCTCATCGGGTGCGCGTCTCTATCACGTCCGCTGCACTGACTTCGAAGGAACCGGATGACAGTCCGGGCCGAGTCAATTCAGGGCTGAACGATGCGGCGGACCGCTTCGATTCGGTCGTGACTGGGCAGTGCCCGAATCTGGACGGCCATGCCGGTTCCGGGCGCTTGGATCCAGGTCTTCGAATCGAGGGCGATGCCGACGTGGCCGATCTGGGTCGGGTCGTTGGACGAGCGCATGAACACCAGATCGCCCGCCATGAGTGTTTCGGTGCGCCAATCGACAGCTGTACCCATTGTCGCCTGCATCCGACTCTGATGGATCAGCGTGATGCCGATCTGCTTGTAGCCGGCGACCACAAGGCCCGAGCAGTCGAACGTGTCTGGCCCGGCGGTGAAGAACTTGTACGGCTTGCCGACCTGCGCGCGCAGGTACGTGACCAGCGCGGTCGAAGGCGACGCGGCGGCCGGCGTTGGTGTGGTTGCCGTGGCGGTCGATGGGATCGGCTTGGTTGCCGGAGGGATCTGCAGAATCCGGCCAGGATGAATCGCGCTGGACACGGTGAGGCCGTTGGCGTTGAGCAGTGCCTTCAGCGTGACGCCGCTCTTGGCGGCGATGCCCGCAAGGAAGTCGCCGCTGACGACCGTGTACGGAGTGGTTGTGTTCGGCGCGGGCGCGGCGGCGGGCTGAGCCGCCGGGGTCTCTGTTCCTGGAATCGCCAGGGTGTCGCCGGGAAGAATCGTGCTGATCGCGGTCAGGTTGTTCGCGGCCAGGAGCGCTGGCAGCGTGACGCCGGTCTTGCCGGCAATGCCCGACAGGTTGTCGCCGGGTTTGACCGTGTAGATCGCCGCTGCGGTGGTCGACGGAGGCTGCGCGACCGGGTTGGCAGCGGGGTGTGCAGAGGCGGCGGTCGCATCAAGGACCAGCACGGCCAAGGCCATGACGGCGGCGAGGACAAGTCGGCGTGGTTGCAGCATGACTCTTCCATCGGCACGCTGAGCGATGATCTTGACGATTTCCTGACGATCGCCCGCACGGGTGTCACGTCTGTTGGCCGTCAGTTGCGGAAGTCCCCGGTGATGCTCAAGGTCAAGGTGTCGATCGAGCCGTCCGGATGTTGGACGGGTACGTGGACTGTCATGTCGTGCGCTCCGTCCATGCCGGGGTGCATGGAAAGTTCGAAGGTGAGGACGGCTTCGGCGCCCGGGGCGAGCGTGCTCGCCGACGAAACGGTGAAGGGGCCTGGGTAGCAGCCTTGGTTGATCTGGACGTGGGGTTCGCCGATGGTGACGCTGTCGGTGCCGGTGTTCATCATCGTCCACGTGGGTCGGACGGCAACGTCCAGGGGTACGCGTCCCAGAGCCCATGCCGATGGCGTGGCCGTGATGCCGGTGGCCGAAGCCGTTCCGGTCGACGAGCCCGGGGTTTCGATGACCTGCATGCCCATGCTGTTGGATTCGCCGGTTTGAACGTACGCGCCTTTCGACGAGGTGTCGGAGAGTGCCCGAGCAATCGCAACACTGGCTCCGCCGACGATGGCGATCGTAGCGACGGTTCCGACGAGCCAGTTGCGGCGACGTGTTCGTCTGCGATCGCCGGATCGGATGTGGGTATTGGTCATGGTCGGGCCTTCCGGGCTCAAGCTGCGGGCCGTGGCCCGTAGCGGTCGATGATCTGTTGGCGTACTGTGCCGATGACCGTGTCCATCTCGAGCAGGTCTCGAGCTGTGAGTGCCTCCGCGGTGCAGACACCGCATCCGGCAGCGTGCGCATCCCATGCACCCGCCTGGTTCACGAAACAGTCCCCGAGGTTGCGGTGACCGAGGCTTCGATCGCAACCGCAGTAGCAGGGCAATGACACAAAGTGGGCTGGGTGATCGGCCACGTACCGATACAGCTGAGCGGTCGCGGCCGGGAGTGATTCGAGCGACACCGTCATGGAGATCTCACTTCCTCGGGTGTCGCCCGCGTCGGGTGCACTTGCCCACCTGATCGCGCCACCGACGGCGGCGACAACGAACACCACCAGCGCCAGCACGATGGTGACGACCCGAAGGCCGCTTCTCCTGTGGAGGTCGTCGTTCGACGGTGTGGCCGTCGGGTCGTCGTTCATCACAATGGGCTTCCTGACACCCGCTTGCTGTCAACTGCGTCAGCGGCGACCGCCTCTTGCGCTGGTCGGCTGTCAGCCTGCAGCGGACGTGTCGGTTGCCGCATGAGCAGCCACATCACGGTCCCCATCACGATCGGGCAGAGCAGAAATGCCAGACCGAGGCCAGCGGCGAGCGGGTTAGAGCCTGCCATTGCAAAGAACGTCATCGCGGCCACGAGAGCGATGAGGCACGGGATCATGTGCTTGCGGTGGTTCATGGCCGCTCGCTCGGGTGGTGTGCAGTGTGTCCAGACTCGACGCCAGTCGTCGGTGGCGTCGATGCGCTGTCCATGCCGTCGGCGTCCATCATGTTGGCCATGGCGTTGCCGTTCATCATGTTGGCCATGCCGTCGGCGTCCATCATCGACGTCATGTCAATGGTGTCGGGCATGTGGCCGCCGTTCGCGGTGCCCATCATCGTGGTCATGCTTCGCGAGGCGGTCGGGTTCGGATCTGCGTTTGCCAGCGATGCGCCGACACCCAGGCCGGCACCGAGTCCAATGGTGAGTGCTGTGGCGCTGATGGCGCCGATGATCATTGTGCGCCTCATGGTTGAGTCGCCTCCTTTGGTCGCCTCCCACGATGGCGTTGGTGTGTGGAGACGGTGTGGAGGTCGGGTGCACACTGCGAGGTTTCGATCGACCATGCGAGCAATGCGTCCTGTGGCGCGATAGTCAGGTTTGACGAAAGGGGCGCCCTGATGGCAGCAACAGTGCTGGTGGTCGAGGACGAGCTGAAGATCAGAGAGCTGGTCCGCCGCTACTTGGAGCGCGAGGGTCTGGCCGTGCTGACGACCGGCTCGGGCGCCGAGGCGCTGACGATGCTCGAGACGCAGTCGGTCGACCTGATCGTGTTGGATCTGAACCTGCCCGACGTGAGCGGCGAGACAATAGCGGCCGAGGTCCGTCACCGAGGTGCGATCCCGATTCTGATGCTGACGGCGAAGTCGACCGAAGCAGATCGGATCAGGGGTCTCGAACTCGGTGCCGACGACTACCTCACCAAGCCGTTCTCCCCGAGGGAGCTTGTCTTGAGAGTGTTGGCCGTGCTCCGCCGGAGCCGCGGCACGGCCATCGCCGACGCGATCGTCGCGTTCGGTGGAGGGGCCCTGGTCATCGACGAGGATCGCCACGACGTCACGGTGCGCGGACACCCTGTGGAGCTGACACCGACTGAGTGGGCGTTGCTCGTCGCGTTGACAGGAACACCGGGCCGGGTGTTCTCCCGTGCCGAGCTGATCAACCGGGTGCGTGGCTACGAGTTCGACGGGTACGAGCGCACGGTCGACTCTCATGTCAAGAACCTGCGACGCAAGATCGAGCTCGATCCGCACGAACCAGCGATCGTCGAGACGGTCCTGGGTGTCGGCTACCGGTTGGGTCTCCACAGTGACCAGTAGCCGGCTGCTCGGCCCGCTCGGAGTTCGACTCACCCTCGCGTTTCTCGCCGTCGCCATGACCGCCGTGGCGGTTTTCGCTGCGCTGATCATCGTGGCGTCGCACTCAGAGGTGTCGGTCCTGTCCGATCAGCGTCAGCAAGACGATCTCGCCGCGAGTGCTGCCGCCGCAGGCGCTGCGTACGAACGCGCGGATGGTTGGGAAGGGGCCGACCTGTTCGCAGTGGCAACCGTGGCAGCGCGCGCGCAAGCGACGCTGACGGTCGCAGACGCCGACGGTGTCGTGGTTGCTGCACCTGCTGACGCGATCGTCAGCATGATGGCTCGCATGCACGGCCTGGACGCAGTCGACACCCCTCGCGCCGACCCGGTGTCTGCGGCGGTGGTTGTCGATGGCCGCACTGTCGGCGCGGTGATGCTCCGCTTCCCGACGCAGGCCATGGATGCCGAAGTCCACGTCAGCGACGCGCTGGCCCGAGCAGCGATCTTCGGCGTTCTGCTCGCTGCCGGTTTCGCCCTGGTCGTCGCCGTGTACGTCTCGGCGCGGGTCACTCGGCCCGTCATCGCGCTGACCAGGGCGGCCACGGATCTCGCTGCCGGCAGGCGCGAGACCCGCGTCGATCTGGCCGACGCGCCCGGCGAGATCCGCACTCTGGCCGACGCGTTCAACACCATGGCCGACCACCTCGATCGCGAGGACCAACTCCGCCGCAACCTCCTCGCCGATGTCGCCCACGAACTGCGAACCCCACTCACGATCCTCCAAGGCAACACTGAAGCGATCCTCGACGGCGTCGACGAACCCACACCCGCAGCGATCGCGTCACTCCACGACGAAGTCGTTCGCCTCCGCAGACTCGTGGCCGATCTCGAGACCCTCGCCGCCGCCGAAGCAGCCGGCATTCGAATGAACGCCGTGGCGGTCGACCTTGCCGACATCGTCCGAACCACCGTCGACCTGCTCGGGCCACTCGCCAACGACCGCAACATCGTCGTCGAGGTGGCTGGTGCTTCGGCGCCGACGCACGGCGACCCAGACCGGCTGCAGCAGATCATGGTGAACCTGCTCGCCAACGCGGTGAAGTTCACGCAACCCGGCGGCCACATCACCATCGCCACCGCAGCAGAACGCGACCACTCGATCGTCACTGTCGCTGACACCGGTCCAGGGCTGGGCGATGACGAGATTCCGCACCTGTTCGAACGATTCTGGCGCGGGGACACGGCCGGTGCCGCAACGGGAAGTGGCATCGGCCTCGCCGTGGTTGCGGAACTTGTCAACGCCCATCACGGCACGGTCCACGCCGCCAACCGAAGCGGGGGCGGGGCCATCTTCACCGTCACCATGCCACTGGATCACGATGATCGCCGGACTGTTCCAACGGTCTGATGTTCAGGTGCATCGGGACCAATGGCTCTAGCGCCATCGGTTTGCTTCCGATTGGGTTGAGATGACCGCGACGTGGCTTGCGTCCCCAGCTCTGCCACGTGCTCGGAGGAATGGCACACCGACCGGTTGTACGTGCACCCCTGCTATCCACCCTGGAGCGTTCAAGTGATGCAATGTCGACCCCCGGTCATGCTCGCCGTGGTCGCAATGGTGGCTGCGGGCCTGGCCAGTTGCGCTGCCGATCCAAGTGACG
>JANNFQ010000545.1:0-6033 GCA_031380045.1 Acidimicrobiaceae bacterium | reverse complement strand
GCCGCAACTCGACAGCCATCGCGACGCGCTGGTGCAAGCGCTCCAGGGTCGGCGCGTGGTGGCCATCCTGGTGACGCACTGCCACGCCGATCACTCGCCACTGGCAGCGTGGCTCAAAGACCACACCGGCGCTCCCACCGTAGGGTTCGGGCCGCACCCGCGCCTGGACGATCCCGATGCCGACGACCCCATCACCGGCGACGACAGTGATGGTGATGGTGATGGTGATGGCGACACGGCTGACGTCGAGGCCTCGGCCGATCAACCTGCAGTCATCGAAGAGTCCACCGACTACGACTTCCAGCCGGACATCGTGGTGGGCGACGGTCAGGTCGCGGCCCGGGGCGATGGATGGACACTGTCAGCCGTGCACACGCCAGGGCATACGTCGAACCATCTGTGCTTCGCGTTCGACGCCGAACGGGCGTTGTTCACCGGCGACCACATCATGGGGTGGAGCACCACGGTCATCGGCCCGCCCGACGGCGACATGCGCGCCTACTTCGATTCGCTGCGCAAGGTGCAGGGCCGTCACGACCACACGTATTGGCCCACCCACGGGGCGCCGGTCACCGACACGCAGCCGTTCATCCAAGCGTTCCTGGCCCATCGCCTGGACCGTGAAGCGCAAGTGCTGGCGGCAGTGAGGTCAGGGCAGACCACCATCGCCGACATGGTCGAGGTGCTGTACGCCGACGTGCGCAAAGAGCTGCACAAGCCGGCCGCGCGCAGCGTGCTGGCGCACCTGGTGAAACTGGTCGACGACGGCCTGGTCGCGGTCGACGAAGGCACCCCTCGTCTGCGCGCTGTCTACCGCCCCACATGACCGGTCACGCCGCTGGGGCGGCCACCGTGGTGGAGGTCGAACTGGTCGAGGTGCTGGAACTGGTCGATGGCGGCACGGTGCTGCCGGACGTGGTGCTGCCCGGGCTCGTCGATGTCGTCGGGCTGGAGGTTGTGGTGCTGGAGGTCGTCGAAGGTGGGGCCGTGGTGGATGTGCTTGACGAACTGGTGGATGACGAGCTCGTCGGTGTGCTGGTGCTCGTGGTGGTCTGCGACGTGGTTGAGTCAGGCGCGGTCGTCGAAGCGGACGCATCGGCTGTCGACGACGTCGAGTCGGAAACTGTGGTCTCGGGCGTGGAGGTCGTCGTGTCGGGCGGTGGCGGGGGAGGACGCACCAGCGCCGCCGGGAAGAACCCGATGCGATAGCGCGCCGGCACGGGGTACGCGTCGCGGGTCATGTCTCGGGCGTTCTGCGAGACGCTGACCACCAGCGCGCCATCGGCCAGCCACGGCATGAGCTGTGCGTGGTAGGTGTTCATCAGCGGATCGCCGCCCCGTGGCACCAGGCCGCGAACGTCCACGGTGGTCCACGGTCCCCACGGGTCGGTCGCCACATCGACCGCCAACTGTTCGCCCCAGTACCCGTCCACCTTGGTGACCGATACCCATTGCCCGTCCATGTAGCGGGGTTGCATCGGGTTCTCAACCCAGTACCGCTGGGCGATGGGCACGGCTTGTGTGGCGTCGGCCGACCATCCATCGGCGGTTCGATACTCGGGTGCGGCGCCGAACTGGCCCACCGGTACACGGGCCAGCCACATCGAGGTCGCCGAGTGAGGGCCGTTGCTGAAGCCTCCTTCGCGCACCAGGTTCTGCTCGAAGGTGTTGCCAAACAGGTACGTGAAGTCGCCTTGACTGGCCACTGCGTAGCCGTAGATGGGGGCGACGCCCGGGTTCACGGCAGGTTGGAACGCCTGGCGCTGCAGCGTGGTGGCGTCGTACACGGCCAGCCACGTTTGCGCCGGATGCCAGCCCAGGCCATCGCCCACTCCAGGCTGATACCCGTCGTTCTGCATCTGCGCCCAGAACACGAACAGTTGGTTGCCGTGCACCTCGCCGCCCATCGGCCAGAACCACCGCGACAGCGTGCGTTCGCCGATGCCCGGCTCGAACGACGTGGGCGCGGCACTGGTGCCCCGATGCAACAGGGTGAAGCAAGCGCCGTTCTGGATCATGGCCGCGTTGTGGGCAAAGCCGGCCGCGCCAAGCGTGGTGGCCGTGCCCGAGTGGTCGATGAACGTGTCCTGGAACAACCACAGGAACCGCCCATCGGGCAGGCGGTACACGTGCTGGTAGTCGGCCCCCACGACCGGCCCGATCCGCTCGGCAAAGAACGCATCCAGCCCGCCGGCCGAGGCATCGCGAGCGCAGCCGACCTCGGTCGAAACGTAGCCGGCCGGCGTCGTGTGCGTGACCGAATCCCAAGGGCCCGGCACGGGGGGCGAACTGGCAACCACCGGTTGCGGCACGGGGCGGTTCAGTACCGACGAGTCGAGCGTCGGCGCAGCGGCGCCGGCAGGGTCGCCAGGGTCGGCGACCGGTGCTGTTGCACCATCCGCCGAAGCGGTACCGGCGGTCGGTGCCGTCGAGAGGGTGGACGAGGTGGTCGCGTCGGCATCGATGATGGTGGACTGCGGCGCTTGCGACGACGAGCCGGGCGAGAACACCGATGGCAACTCGTCGCCGGCCTGCGGCTGGGCATCGATGCCGCCAGACGTGCTGCCGACCGACGTCGGATCAGCCGTGCGCAGCCGGTCGGTGCGTTCGGCGCCCGTGCCCCGAGCCTGGGCCAGCACGAACAGGGCGGCCACCAACGTGGCCACCACCGCTACGTGCAGCCCGGGGCGCGCCGGTTTGGGAACGGCAGAGACAACGATTGGATCGAGGGGCGACGTCACGGCGAAGCATTCAGTGGTATTGGTCGAGGATGCTGGATTCGGTCAGCCGGTCGAGCGTGGCCTTGATGTCTTCGGCCTGCTCCAGGCCGACGCCTGGCACTTCGGCGATCTCGTCAACCGAGGCGCGCTGCAGCTTCGACAGCTCGCCGAATCGTTCGACCACGGCCAGGGCCAACGCGGGAGTAACCCGAGGAACTCGGGCCAGCAGCCGCAGGCCGCGGGGCGAGGCTGACGCGTCGCCGTCCAACCCACTACCCGCATAGTTGCCGGTGATCGTTGGGTAGTCGGCGGCGACCAGTTCCATCTCGTCATCGATCTCGCCGTACACCTCGTCGAGCTGCAAGCGCAGAAGGCGGGCATCGACGCCCAGTTCGACGATCATCGTCTCCAGTTCGGTGGCGATGCGATGCACCATGTCGCCGCGCTGTACCACGGCGGCGACATCGCGCACGGTGGCCACGTCTTCCAGTTCGTTGGCCGTCAACGCGCTGAGGGTGTCGTCCAAGCGGGCACGATACCGCTCGAGCGTCTGCAGGGCCTGATTGGCGCGGTCCAGCAGACGGCTGATGTCCTGCAACTGGTGCTTGGCACCGCCGGCATACACACTGATGACGCCCATCTCTTCGCTGGCGCTGATGACCGGCACCTTCAATGATCGAGCGACACGCTCGGCAGTGCGATGCCGTGTGCCGGTCTCGCTGGTGGGCACCGTGGGGTCGGGCACCAGATGCACGTTGGCGCGGGCGATGCGGTTGCAATCGTTGCTCAGGATGATGGCACCGTCCATCTTGGCCAGCTCTGACATGCGCTGCGGGCTGTACGGCGAGTCCAGCAGGAACCCGCCACTGCAGATGGCCAGCACGTCGGGACCGTCGCCGACCACGACCAGCGCGCCCATCTTGGCGCGAACGACACGATCCAGCCCGTCTCGCAGCGGCCGGCCGGGGGCCACCATTGCCAGCGCGGCGTGCAACGCGTCGGCGGCCGGGCCGAGGAGCGTCGTGTACCGAGTCGTCATGGATCGAGTCTAGGGAGCCACAAGACCTGCCGCTGCCAGTGCTTCGGCCACGGTGGACACACGCAGCAAGCTCATGCCGTCGACGCCGTTCGGCGAGTTCAGCGGAACGATGGCCCGCGAGAAACCCAGCCTGGATGCCTCGGCCAGGCGGCGACGCGCCTGCCCCACCTGGCGTACTTCGCCGGCCAACCCCACTTCGCCGAACACCGCCATGTCGGGGGCCAGCGGCCTGCCGACGATGGCGCTGACCACTGCCAAGCAGATGGCCAGGTCTGCGCCGGGTTCGGCCAGCTTCACGCCGCCCACGGCAGAGGCGTACACCTCGGTGCTGCTGGTGATCATGCGCGCCCGCCGTTCCAGCACTGCCAGCAGCAATGCCAGGCGCCCCGAGTCGATGCCCTGCACGCTGCGCCGGGGTGGTGCGCCCGACGTGCTGGGATTGGTCAGCGCCTGAACCTCGACCAGCAGCGGGCGCTGCCCGTCGAGCGTCGGCAGCACGGCCGAACCTGGCACGCCCGTTCGTCGGTCGGCCAGGAACAGTCGGCTGGCATCGGGCACGCCGACCAGACCCTGCTCGAGCATCTCGAACAGGCCAAGTTCGTCGGTGGGGCCGAACCGGTTCTTCACCGCCCGCAGCAAGCGCAGCGAATGGTGGCGCTCGCCCTCGAAGGCCAGCACCACATCGACCACGTGTTCCAGTGTGCGCGGGCCGGCCAGCCCGCCATCTTTGGTGACGTGGCCCACCAACACCACCGGGATGCCTCGGTTCTTGGCCTCGTGCACCAGCCGTGTGGCGCAGCCGCGCACCTGCACCACGCTGCCCGGCGACGAACTGAGCTCGGGATCGGCGACGGTCTGGATGCTGTCGATCACGACCAGGCTGGGTTGCAGATCGTCGATGGTCGCAACGATGTGCGGCAGTACGGTTTCGGCCAGCAGCCACAGGTCGGGCCGGATGACGCCCAGCCGCTCGGCGCGCAGCCGAACCTGCGGCGCGCTCTCCTCGGCGCTGACGTACAGGGTCTTGCCACGCCACGACGCCAGCAGCTGCAGCAACAACGTGGACTTGCCGATGCCCGGCTCGCCACCCAGCAGGATGACCGACCCCGGCACGATGCCGTCGCCCAGTACGCGATCCAGCTCGCCGATGCCCGTGGGGCGTGGGCCGCCGAGATGCGAGATGACCTCGCCGATGGGTGTCGCAACGCTGGCCGGCCCCAGCAGCGCGGCCGCCACCGAGGCGTCGGGGTCTTCCACGTCTTCGACCAATGTGTTCCACTCGTTGCACGCACCGCACTGCCCGCCCCACTTGGGGAACGACGCTCCGCAGTCGGAGCAGCGGTAGACGACACGAAGCTTGGCCACGCCCAGCACCCTACGTCGGGGGTGTCACGGGGTACCGGAAGTCGGCCCGCCCGGCCCGCCTTCACTGTTCTTGGCATACGTTGACCACCAGATCGGTGGTCAAGTGCCGACACGACCCAGCCTGCTATCCGGCGCACGCGACGCACAGGCTGGCACCGGGCAGCGCCAGCAGCCGTTCCAGCGGAATCGGGCGCTGACACGAGGTGCAGTTCAACGCGTCGCCGTGGTCGAGCCGGCCGAGCGTGGCGTCCAGCGCCAGCAGGTCGTCGCGGGCCTGGCTCAGCAAGGCCGAGACCTGCGCGCGCTCGTAGGCGATGGTCGCGCCTTCCGGATCGTGCTCGTCGTCGGTCGAGGTCAGTTCGGCAGCATCGACGATGGCGTCGAAGCCGTGCTGCAAACTCTCGATCTGCGCAACCGTGCGCTGCCGCTCGTCCTCGATCGCGACTCGAAGGCGGCGGGTGTCGGCTGTGTCCATCGGCCGAGCCTGGCATGCGTCAGCCCGCCTCGTTGATCACGAGCGCCCGACTCGTTCATCACAAGTGCCCGACTCGTTGAACACGAGTGAGGGTGTCGGGCACTCGGCACCAGTGACGACGAGCCCCGTCGGGGTTTGTTCGAGCGATGAAATGCGCGGAATCTTTGTTCGCTCACACAGAGCCTGCATTCCACGTCCACGTGAGCGATCAAAAGCGCGGATGATTTGTGCGCGTACGCCTCAGTGGTACGCCCGGGCGCACACCACTGGGGCGGGCTGGTCGGCGCGGGCTGGTCGGCGCAAGCTGGTCCGGGCCGGGCCGATCACAGGTATTCGTCGCGGACTTCCATGTCCATCAGGGCGGCCAGCGAGCGTCGGCGCTTGCGGCGGAAGTGTTGGCGCCGGGCGATGTAGATGATGAAGGCGATCGAGAT
>JANNFQ010000061.1:0-2555 GCA_031380045.1 Acidimicrobiaceae bacterium | reverse complement strand
CGAGATCACCGGCACCCCGGCAGTCACAGTTCGATCTCACCTTCGGCGCGGGCTGCGCCAACTCCGTACGTCAGTGTTGAAAGGAAGCGTTCAATGAGCCGCAGTACGTCCACCATCGAGGATCGCCTGACCAACTACCGGCCGGCGCTCGATGACGCCATCGCCCGCCACGTCACCCGGCCAGTGTCCGATACCGGTCTTGTCGACGACAACCTCATCGACCTCGACTGGCAGTCGGCCGCGGCTGGGCACGCCTCGAATCGCTTTCGGCTGCTCGTCGGGGCAGCAGCAGTCGTGCTGCTCGTTGGGCTGGCAGCGATCGTCGTCACCCGCGGCACACCCGTAGAAGCTCCGTCGAACCCAGTGGCACGGCCCGACACAGCGGTCGTGACCTCGGCCGAGACTGAAGACCCTGTCGTCGATACTGCGCCCGTCGGAACCGTCACAGGTTCGGGACAGACACCTGCATGTCCGGCCGGGACGGGCGAAGTCCCCGCTGACACGCTGTACCTCGGCGGCCCAGCATGGGAGCAGAACCTTGCTGCCAAGGGGTTCATCCTCTCGCTGCCAACGGGCTCATCAGCCGTCGACGTCGCCATCAAGGCGATCGCACTTCCGGTCATCGGGCTGGAATGCAGCATCGCCGGCGCGCCGGCCGTTGAGGACGGCGTGGTGACCGTCACGGTCGACCCACCCGCCGTTCCCACGCCGCTACAGATGGATGTCACGGTCAGCCAGAGTGCCGGCATCATCGGGGTCACCGGCGTCAAGGGCAGCACGAACTTCGAGACTGCCAGCACGGGCGACGTGCCCAGCCTGACGGTGCTCGACGGTATGCCGTCCTCCGCCGTCGGTGTCCAGATCCGCTTCAAGAAGGGCGACGACGTCTGGTTTCTGAGTGCTGACCCGACGGTCGGCAACGTCATCCCCCTCGCCGTCCCCGACGCTGAAACGGACCGCTTCGCAGACGAGCCGGTCGACTGGGTGTTGTTCACCATGCTCGACGCCAACGGCCGTGTGGTCGACGTCGGCGGTGGCATCGTCTGAGCCGCCACGGTGCCTGGGTCATCGGCAGTCTGAAGACCACACGAGCTCGCCGGACCACGCGTGCCGGCTGACGAGCTGCCCGGTCGGAGGTCGCTGCGCAGCGCCTCGTAGCATCGCCGCATGGCGACCCCGCACACCGGAACGGTGAACACCTTCTGCCGCATCTGCGAACCGTCGTGTGGTTTGGTGGCGCATGTCGAAGGCGGTGTGCTGGTCAAGCTGTCACCCGATCGCGACCACCCGGTGACCCAGGGCTTCTCGTGCCACAAGGGTTTGGCGGCTGTCGACGTGCATCACGACCCCGACCGTCTGGATCACCCGATGTTGCGATCTGCTGATGGCACCTGGGCCGAAGTCACGTGGGATCAGGCGATTGCCCACACCGCCGATCGGCTGCGAGCCATCACTGCGGCGTATGGCAGCGACGCGATCGGCGCCTACATCGGCAACCCGACCGCGTTCAACGCGCTCGGGTCTCTTCATGTGGGTGCGATGTTGCGCGGGCTGGGCGTGCGGCGCAGCTTCTCGTCGGGCACGCAGGACTGCGCCAACAAGTTCGTCGCCAGCGAGGCCGTGTTCGGTTCGTCGAACGTGCATCCCATCCCCGACCTCGACAACACCGACCTGTGCATCATCATCGGCGAGAACCCGCGGGCATCGCAGGCCAGCTTCTACTCGATCCCCAACGTGCTCGGTGCCATGCGTCGGGCAACAGCCCGCGGCGCTCGCCTGGTGTTCGTCAACCCGCGCCGCATCGAGACGCCAGATCGTGGCGTGGGCGACACGGTGCTGATCAAGCCGGACACCGACGTGTGGTTCCTCGCCGCACTGCTGCATCACATCGACGCGCTCGGCGGATTCGATCGAGATGTCATCGCCCGCCATGGACGCAACATCGAGGGTCTACGCGCGTTCATCGCCCAGTACCCAGCCGACAGAGTCGCCGATGTCACCGGCATGGATGCCGACACGATTCGCGAGTTGGCCGCGGCGTGGGTGGCCACGCCACGCGCCTCGGTGCACGCCTCTACCGGCATCAACATGGGACGTCAGGGAACACTGGCCTACTGGTTGGTGCACATGCTGTCGTTCGTCACCGGGCGACTGGACACCGAAGGCGGCAACCTGAAGAGCGACGGCTTCTACCCCAACGCCAAGTCGGGTTCGGGTGCACCCTCGCAGGGCTACGTCGACACCGAGTTCGGTCGCCTGCGACGTGGCGCTCTGCCGGGCACGATCATGTCGCACGCCATCCTCGACAGCGCGCAGCCGCTGCGCGCGTTGATCGTCGTGGCCGGCAATCCGCTGCTGTCCAACGCCGGGCAAGAGCGATAGCGCAAGGCATTCGAGAAGCTCGAACTGCTGGAGGTCATCGACATCTATCCCAGTGCCACGGCCGAGCTGGCGCACGTGGTGCTGCCCGCCACCGACATGTACGAGCGCGACGACCTGAACATCGTCAACATCGGCACCAGCGCGCAGCCCTTTGCGCAGTACACACCAGCGGT
>JANNFQ010000538.1:0-2560 GCA_031380045.1 Acidimicrobiaceae bacterium | reverse complement strand
TGGCGGTGGGCAGGTGGCCGTCGGGCCGCTGGGCGACCGGCCGGCGGAAACGCGGCTGCGCCTGCGGACCTTGCTCCACCTCGAGGCGGGGTTGGATCGGTCGCTGGACCTGTGCTGGGCGATGACGTGGCGAGGGTGCGGTCAGCGATCATCGGCTCCGGTTCGGAGCCCGTCACCGACAGGCTTGGTCAGATCCGAGAATTTCTGGTGCTGACGTCGGCCGATGTCAGCCTCCGACCGGGCCAGACCCGGTCGGACCGTGACATCAGTCGGGCAACCAGGAAGGAAGTCGATGTGAGCGACCGGGCTGGCCGGATCAGCGGCGCCTGGCTGCCGCCTTGGCCAATCGCTTGGCCGTTCTGCCGGTGGGCTGGATGTTGCGGCCGTCCAGATCACCGATCTCGACGCCGTTGTGGAACAGCACGCGGTACCGCTGCCAGTTGAAACCGTTCGACAAAATGATCTTGCCCTCGGTGCCGGCGGGCACGGCGTTCAACTCCACGGTCGACACGACATGATCGCCATTTTTCAGATCGAGCTGGTCTGCGTGTGGCTTGGCCAATGCGTGTGGCTTCCAGGTCGGCATGAGCAACATTCTGCCCGATGACGTGCCGTCCAGCAGCAACCGTTGATCAGGGCATCGGCTCGATAGGCTCTGCGATCTGTGAAAAGCACGCTCGAAACCCTCGAGGAAGCGCCCGGTAAGCGCCTCGTCAAACTGTCCCTCACCGTCGACGAGTCCGAGTTCGATCGCGACATCGATCAGGCCTTTCGGAAGATCGCCCACGAGATCCGCTTGCCCGGCTTTCGTGCCGGCAAGGTGCCTCGCAAGGTGCTCGAGGCTCGCATCGGCCTGGCGCCGGCACGCGAGCAGGCATTGCGCGATGCCATTCCGAACTACCTCGCCTCGGCCGTGCGCGAACACGACATCGACCTCATCGCCACGCCGCAGGTCGAGATCACCAGCGGGGCCGACGACGGCCCGGTGGTGTTCGACGCCACGTGCCAGCTGCGTCCAGAGATCACAGTGCCCGGCTACGGCGGGCTGCGTGTCGAGCTGCCGTCACCGGTGGCCAGCGACGACGAGATCGATGAAGCCGTGCAGGCCGAACTGCGACGTCACGGCTCGCTGGTCGATGTCGACCGTCCGGTGCAGTCCGGCGATCACGTCACCATCAACCTGGCCGGTACCCGCGACGGCGAACCCGTACCGGGGCTGAACACCGAGGACTGGCTGTACGAAGTGGGCAAGGGCTGGGTCGCGCCTGGCTTCGATGGAGAGCTGCTGGGTGCGTCGAAGGGCGACGACCTGTCGTTCAGCGCCATCCCCAACGGCACCGAAGACGAAGCCGATTTCCAGGTTGCCGTCACCAACGTGCAAGAGATGGTGTTGCCAGACCTGACCGACGAGTGGGTCGATCAGAACATCGGCGAGTTCGACACCGTCGAAGCGTTCCGCGCGTCCATCGCCGAACGCATCGGCACCGGCAAGCTGAACCAGGCCCGCAACAGTTTCATCGATCGCGTCACCAGCTCGCTGGCCGAGCTGGTCGACATCGAGCCGCCCGAGGCCATGGTGCAGGGCGACCTGCAGGCACGCGTGCAGAACACGGTGCAGCAGTTCCAGGCACAGGGCATCTCGCTGGACCAGTGGCTGACCGCCACCGGCCAAGACCCGGCAGCGTTCATCGAGACGTTGCGGGTGCAGTCGGCGAAGGCAGTGAAGGTCGACCTTGCCCTGCGCGCCGTGGCAACGGCCGAAGACATCAGCATCGGCGACGACGACATCGATGCCGAGTACGAACGCATCGCCGTTCAGGTGCAGCAAAAGAAGGCTCAGGTCAAGCGCGCGTACGAGCAGAACGATGCAGTCACCGATCTGGTGGCGCAACTCCGCAAGACTCAGGCGCTCGATTGGCTGTTGCACCACGTCGAGGTCGTCGACCCCGATGGTGCAACCATCGACCGCGAACTGGTGATCGGCACCCACGACCACCTCGACCACGAAGACCACACCGGCCACGACCATGCGGGCCACGACCACGATCACGACCACGAGGGACACGACCACGAACATGAGTGACATGCGCAACTCGATCCCGATGCCCTACGTGGTCGAACAGACCAGTCGCGGCGAACGCACGTACGATCTGTACAGCCGCCTGCTGAAAGACAACATCATCTTTCTGCAGACCCCCATCGACGACACCGTCGCCAGCGTCATCTGCGCACAGCTCATCCATCTGGAATCCGAGAATCCCGACAAAGACATCAACATCTACATCAACAGCCCCGGTGGCGACATCACATCGCTGTTCGCCATCTACGACACCATGCAGTTCATCAAGAACGACATCGCCACCATCTGCCTGGGCCAAGCCGCCTCGGCCGCTGCGGTGCTGCTGGCTGCTGGTACCAAGGGCAAGCGGTTGGCGCTGCCGCACAGCCGTGTCCTGCTGCACCAGCCCTACGGCCAGGTGGGCTATGGCCAGGTCACCGATCTCGAGATCGCGGCCAAGGAGATCTTGCGGATGCGCGAGTTGTTGGAAGAGATCTTGGC
>JANNFQ010000526.1:0-2723 GCA_031380045.1 Acidimicrobiaceae bacterium | reverse complement strand
GACAGGAAGAACCCGTACCACCCGTGACCCTGCTCGATCGACCGGCGGTGCGCCCCCGAGGTGCGCCCGCCCACCACGATCGGAATCGTGCCGCCGGGTCGAGGATGTGCATCCATGCCGGTGAACGACGTGTGCTGTCCGCTGAACGAGACGGGCGCTTCGTCGTACCAGATGGCGCGCATCGCGCCGAGATGATCGTCGGTTCGGCTGGCTCGCTGGGCCAGTGTGACGCCGATGGCCTTGAGCTCGGGTTCGAGGTAGCCCACGCCGATCCCGAACACGAACCGCCCACCGCTCAGCACATCGAGCGTGGCGATCTGCTTGGCCAGCACCAGCGGGTTGCGTTGGGGCACGATGATGATGCCGGTGCCCAGCAGCATGCGTTCCGTGGCAGCGGCCACGTACGCCAGGTGGACCAACGGATCCAGGATCGGGTCGGTGGGGTCCATCGGCGCCGGCGCCACACGGGGCGAGGGCAGCACGACGTGCTCGCCCGCCCACCAACTCTCGTAGCCCAGTTCCTCGCAGAAGCGGGCCAGACGAGCGGTCGGACCGGGCCCGATGGTGGTACGTGAGTTGATTCCGAAGACACCGAGCTTCATCGGCCGAGCCTCGCGCGTCCACCCAACGAAATCTCAGGCGGGGGTGATGACCCCGCAGGCGATGCGGTTGCCTGCGTTGCCCGTGTTCTGGGTGGCAGTGGTGGCGCCAGCAGAGTTGGGCGTGTACGCATTCGGCGCCGTGGCGACGTCACCGACGGGAACGTTGCCGAAGTTATCGGGACCGGCGTGCAAGACCAGCGCCTTGCCGGTCAGCAGGCTGGCCTGCACGCGATCGATGGTGAAGGTCGACGAGACCGAGCCATCGCTGTTCACGTACAGACTGGGCAGATCGCCCAGGTGTGCGCCGTGCGTCTTGGCCACGCCGTCCTCGTTGTTCCAGTGCGCGTCGGCCGACACGAACGCCAATGCCGGATCGGCGTTGGCGATGCAACCGACACCGTTGTCGGGCACGTTGTTGGCGTGGATGTGGAAGCCGTGGAACGAGTCGACCGATGCACCCACGGGCATCTGCCTCAACCACACCGACACTCGGGTGTGGCCGTCGCTCGTGAAGAACGTGGCCCGACCCAACGTGGCGCCGGCGGTGTCGCGCAGGATCGCCTTGTGGCGGGTACCCGTCGCCGAGACGGCCCCGTCGATCGACAGTGTGGTGACGCCGATCGCCGTGACGGCAGCGGCGGCGAGGGTGATGCGTACGATGCGGTTCATGTCTGGATCATGAACCGCTGCGGCGGTAAGCACATCCGGCAGGTACCGGATAACGCGGGCTACGTCGTCGAGAGGTGGTCGGGCTTCACACCGGACATCGGACCGAGCAGCAGCACCGCGGCCAGCACCACCGCACCCCACAGCGAGATCGGCAATCCGATCTTGTCGATGCCATCGTCGAAGATGTCCAGATGAGCGCTGTGGTACACGGCGTGCGGCAGCGAGTAGACCAACGCAGCCAGGCCCGCCAGCCGGATGATCACCGGCGACATCGTCACCAATGCGGCCACGAGGATGACGGTCAGCGCCAGGTTCAGCCCACCGACGTCACGGACGAGGTGCTCGTTGAACGGTCCATCGCCACCAACCCAATGTCGGCCGCCGCCGGGGAAGTCGTCGTAGAAGCTGCGCGGGGCGAATTGGGCCCAGAGACCAACGATGCCGAACGAGACCGACAGGACGATCAAGGCCACGCGAGTCAGTGTGCGCATGCTCCCAGCCTGACAGGTCTGCGGGGGCTCGCATCCGTCAGATCACGGATGCGGACGGTCGGCGCGGGCGGTCCGTTGGGCGGTCGGCGCGGGTCGGGATGATCCCGTTCCCCATCGGCCGACCCCGGGGTGTCACCCGGCGACGGGTGGTCGTTCGTCTGTGATGGCATGACGACGCGCATCGGGCGACCGACTGTTGGTTGGGCGAGTCTGACCGGGACCGAACGGGCAGTGGTGGAACTGCTCTTGGGTGGCCGAACCAACCGAATGATCGGCGATCATCTGGGCATCTCACCACGAACAGTCGAGACCCATCTGTCACACGTTTTCTGCAAGCTGGGCATCCGCACTCGCGTCGAACTCGCGGCCGCGGCGGCGCGCCGAGCAGCGTCGGCAGCTCCGCCTCCGACCGGCGTGTGTCCCACCTGCCATCGCGCCGCCTGATCGCTGTCCCCCCGGTGAGCGTCCCCGGTCAGCGGTTCCAGGGTGCGCTGGGGCTGGCGGCGCCCGGCGCGGTCAGCACATCGACGCCATCGTCGGTCACCAGACAGGTGTGCTCGTACTGAGCCGTGCGCTTGCCGTCGGCCGTGACCGCAGTCCAGTCGTCGTCGAAAACCATCTTGTGCTGCCACGTGCCCAGCGTGATCATCGGCTCGATCGTGAACGTCATGCCCGGCCGCATGATCATGTTGGCCCGCGGGTCGTAGTAGTGCAGCACCTGGACATCGGTGTGGAACTGCTCGCCGATGCCGTGACCGATGAACGCCTTCACGACGCCATAGCGATGCTTCTTGGCATGGGTTTCGATGGCCCGGCCGATGTCGCTGAGGGGCTTGCCGGGTAACACTGCCTCGATGCCGTGCCACATGCACTCTTCCGTGACAGCCACCAGCTTGCGGCTTTCGGGGTCGACATCGCCGACGAAGAACGTCGCGTTCGTGTCGCCGTGGACGCCACCGAT
>JANNFQ010000486.1:0-11544 GCA_031380045.1 Acidimicrobiaceae bacterium | reverse complement strand
ACTCAGTAACCGGTCGCGAGATCACTGCGCTGCATACGCAGATCCATCGCATCCTGGGCGAGGCGATCGAGGCGGGCGGATCCACCCTGGCCGATACGCAGTACGTCGACGTCGATGGCAACGGCGGCCAGTTCCAACTATCGCATCGCGTCTACG
Organism: Acidimicrobiaceae bacterium; assembly: GCA_031380045.1. GTDB lineage: Bacteria > Actinomycetota > Acidimicrobiia > Acidimicrobiales > Ilumatobacteraceae > VFMC01. The sequence continues at coordinate 11,388 of JANNFQ010000486.1, read as the reverse complement.
ACCGAGCCGGGCAGCGCTGTCTCACCTGCACCAAGGCCAACATCGTGCGAGTCGTCAGTGGCGGCCGCTCGACGTGTTTCTGCCCCCGCTGCCAACGCTGACCGGCGTCGCAGTCACGGCGCCGACACCGGTCCGGGGGGAATGGCGCGCCGTGGAGCATGGGCGAGTCGAGAAACCCACCGCCACGGTGTCGAAGTCGACAGGCCCAAGCTCCAGGGGTATCTCGGCGGCCGTTCTTTCGATGCCGGCCAGCGTCAGGGTTGCCGCCGGGTCCACCAGCGCAACGTTCGTGGTGACGACCGCAGTGCTGATGAACAGCCAGTCGGCCGACATCATCGGCATCGCCGGGGCGGTGACGACCTACTCGATCGTTACCGTTCGCCCGCAGTTCCAGTATTCGAACGGCAGCATCGCGATCATTACCGGAGGGAACGGCGGCGGGACGATCACATCGCAGCCTGCCGGCATCGATTGCGTCATCGGCGCCAGTGTCACTGGTACGTGCTCGGCGTTCTTCCCGACCGGAACCGTGGTGCGGTTGACGGCTACAGCTGCGGCGGGCTCGAAGTTCCAGGGTTGGCGAGGACTGCCCGGGTGCGCCGACCCCAGTCGGATCACCGTGTCTCGTGGCACTACCATCAACTGCCAGCCCAGCTTTACCACCAAGTAGGCGTGCAAGCGGCGGCCAGTAGGTGTGGTAGCAGCGTGTCCAGCAGCGCAGAGAGACCGGTCGCGGCCACACCAGGCCGCTAGGGTCAAAGAGCTGTGTTTCTGAAGTCCCTCACCCTCAAAGGTTTCAAGTCGTTCGCCGATGCAACCACGTTGCAGCTCGAACCTGGCGTCACCGTGGTGGTGGGGCCAAACGGTTCGGGCAAGTCCAACGTGGTCGATGCCATCGCCTGGGTGCTGGGGGCACAGGCGCCCAGCTCGGTGCGCAGCCAGAAGATGGACGATGTCATCTTCGCCGGCACCGCCAAGCGTCGGGCGCTCGGCCGTGCCGAGGTGACTCTCACTCTTGTCAACTCGTCGGGCATCCTGCCCATCGAGTTCACCGAGGTCACGATCACTCGCACGCTGTTCCGCACCGGCGAGAGCGAGTACGCCATCAACGGTGTCACGTGTCGTCTGCTGGACGTGCAAGAACTGCTCAGTGACGCAGGCGTCGGCCGCCAACAGCACGTCATCGTCAGCCAGGGTCAGATCGACGCTGTCCTGAACGCGCGTCCCGAGGACCGACGGTCGATCATCGAGGAAGCCGCCGGTGTCTTGAAGTATCGGCGCCGCAAAGAGAAGAGCGAACGCCGGCTCGACGCCACCGAGGCCAGCTTGTTGCGCGTCCAAGACCTGCTGCGCGAGGTGCGTCGTCAGCTGCGTCCGCTGGAACGACAGGCCGAGGCCGCCCGTCGCCACGGCGATCTGGTTTCAGAGCTGTCGGCCTTGCAGCTGTTCGTGGTCGGCCGCGAGATCGTTGGTCTGCGCACACGGCTGACCGCTCTGGCCAACGACAAGATCGGCGTCGATCAGTCAGAGCGGGCGCTCCGTGCCGAGCTGGTCGCGCTCGACACCGCAGTGCTGGCGGCCGAGGCCGAGCTGACCGCCCGCGGCGACACCGATGTCAGCGACGAGATGGTGCGCGTCGAACAGCTGCGCGAACGCGCACGTGGCCTGGCAGCAGTCATGGTCGAGCGTCGCCGTTCGCTGGAACGCGATCGCGGTCAGCTGATGGACGGCGGGGTCATCGCCAACCTCGAGGCCGATGCGGCACGATTGCGAGACGAACTCGCCAGCGTCGTACACGGTCTGGCCGCGGTCGGGCCCGAGGCCGAGGAGCTGACGTCCGAGGAAGAGACGTTCGCCGAGCGACGCCGATCCATGCTTGCTGCGCTCGCCGATGTCGTTTCGTCCACCTCGGCGGCCAGCGCGGCTGCCGAGGTCCGCGGCGAGCTGCGTTCCATGCAAAGCGGTCTGAGCCGCGACGAGGCCGAGGCCCGGCGACTGGAATCTCGCTTCGACTCACTGCGCCAGAAGATCGCACGCTTCGATGCCGAGATCGAGCGCCTGAAGCTGCTGTGCCAGCAGTCCACGCAGTCCGAGGCGCCGTTGGTGGCCGAGGTCGAAGACGCCGAAGCTCGCCGCATCGCCGCCGAGGCCGCCGCCGAGGTTGCCATGGCTGCTCGGCAAGAGGTCGCCGAAGAGCTGGCCCGTTGGAAAGCACGCGCCGAGGCCCTGCGGCTGGCCCTCGAGACCGCTCGGGCAAAGGCTGGGGCCGATCACCTTGCAGGGGTCGAGGGTGCCTTGGGCACGTTGCTGGACCTGATCGAGGTGGACGAGGGCTGGGAGAAATCAGTCGAGGCTGCTTTGGGTGATGCCCTGCTGGCGGTGGTCGTTGCCGATCCGTCTGCCGGTCGGCGCGCTCTGCAATCGTTGCGCGAGTCGAACGTGCAGGGTGCGGTGTTGGCGCTGGGATTGCACACCGGTCCGGTTGCGCCGATCCCGGTGGGTGGCGACCCCGTGCGACCGCACGTCCGTAGCCGTACGGCAACCGTCGAGCGTCTGCTCGATGTCATCGTGGCATCGGCCGTTCGGGTCGCATCGTCTGCCGACGCAGTCGACGTTGCCATTGCCAATCCCACCGCCATCGTCGTCACTGCCGAGGGCGATCGACTCGGGCCGTCCGGCTGGCGACTCGGTGTTGCGGGTGGCGGCGCCACCGCGGCGGCGCTCGAAGAGGCCACCGAACGACTGACACGGGCCGAGGCCGAGGTCGGTCGACGCGAGCAGCTGGCCCAGCGGGCACGAGCCGAGTTGCACGCCGCACGGCAACACGAGAGCGAACTCACCCGGCGGCTGGATCAACACGATGCCACGTTCACCGCCAGCTCCGAAGCCTTGGCCCGGGTGCATGGCGAACGTCGTGAAACTGCCACCGAACTCGAGTCGGTGCAGCAGAATCAGGCCGATCTGTCCAGCCGCACGACGCGCGAACGCGCCCGTTGCACCGAACTCGAGTCGCTGTTGCCAGCCCTCGAAGCCGACGAAGCGGCTGAAGCCGAGGCCGCCAAGGCTCGCGGAGAACTGCGTGCCGAGCTCGACGCCCGCGCGGCAGTGTTGGCCTCGCGACGCCAGGAACTGGAAGTTCGCAATGCGGGTCTGCACGAGCGACACGACTTCCTCGAACGACGGCTCGACGAGACCGAGCAGCGCCTGGCCGCCGATACGCAGGCTCGCACCGACGCCGCCGAACGGCGTGTCGCTGTCGAACGATCGTTGGTCGCGTTAGAACGGTTGACCGTGCTGGTCGACGTGCACCGGCACACCATCGAGACACGCCATGAAGAGCTGCTGGACATCCGTCGTCGCCAGAGCGACGAAGTGCGCAGCATCGCTGCCCGCCTCGACGATGTCCGTCGTCGTCGCGCCGTGGCCGAGAAGTCGTTGGACGAGACGCGCGAGCGCAGCCGTCGCGTCGAGCTGGACGACGCCGAGGCCCGCTTGCGACTCGAGACCGCGGTCGAGGCATTGCGTCGCGAACACGATGTCGAGCCCGCTGTCGCCGAGGCCGCGGAATTGCCGCCCTTGCCCCCGGGCATCAGCGCACCGGCGCGAGTTCGCGACCTCGAGCGAGAACTGCGGTTGCTCGGGCCGATCAACCCGCTGGCACTGGAAGAGTTCAACGAACTGCAAGAGCGCCACAACTTTCTCGAGACGCAACTCGAAGACGTGCGCGACACGCGCCGCGAGTTGTTGCGTGTCATCAAGGCCGTCGACCTCGAGATCCAGACCGTGTTCGCTGCTGCTTTTGCCGATGTCAGCGCGCACTTCACTCAGCTCTTCGACAACCTGTTCCCGGGTGGTTCGGGCCGGCTGGTGCTGACGCATCCCGACGATCTGCTGAACACCGGCATCGAGGTCGAAGCCAAGCCCAGCGGCAAGAACGTGAAGAAGCTGTCGTTGCTGTCGGGTGGCGAGCGCAGCCTGACGGCGTTGGCCTACCTGTTCGCTGTGTTCCGCAGCCGCCCGTCGCCGTTCTACGTGATGGACGAGGTTGAAGCTGCGCTGGACGATGTCAACCTGCACCGCTTCCTCGGTCTGATCGCCGAGTTCCGTCGCGAGGCGCAGCTGCTCATCGTCAGCCACCAGAAGCGAACCATGGAGGCAGGCGATTCGCTGCTGGGCGTCACCATGCAGCCGGGCGGTTCGTCGAAGGTCGTCACCGAGCGAGTGTCGGCCAGTGCCTGACGCGTCCTGTAGTTCACCCAGCTTCACCTTCATCAGCGCATCCACCACCTTCCGGCAGGTCCGCGCGGGACGTTCGGGCCACCGACTATCGTCAAGAGACCCCACGTGCCAAGCCGGGAGTGACCAACGCATCGTGAGTGACATCGCAATGGCCAATGCCGGCCAGCTGTCTGCATCCACTCGTCCAGCGATCCAACTCGTACGTCTCCGCAAGACCTTCGGGACCGATGCCAACTCGGTGGTGGCCGTCGACGATGTCGATCTCGAGATTGCCGAGGGCGAGTTCTTCTCGTTGCTGGGGCCGTCGGGCTCGGGCAAGACCACTGTGCTGCGCATGATTGCCGGCTTCGAGAACCCCACTGGCGGTGCTGTGCTGTTGCAGGGCCGGGACGTCACCTCGCAGGCACCGTACGACCGCGATGTCAACACCGTGTTCCAGGACTACGCGCTGTTCCCGCACATGACCGTGCTGCAGAACGTCGAGTACGGCCTGAAGGTGAAGGGCGTGAAGAAGACCGAGCGTCGTCGTCGAGCATCAGAGATGCTCGAATCGGTCCGGCTCGGTCACTTCGGTAGCCGGCGCCCGAACCAGATGTCCGGGGGCCAACGGCAGCGCGTAGCGCTGGCCCGGGCACTGGTGAACCGACCGAAGGTCTTGCTGCTCGACGAGCCACTCGGGGCGTTGGACCTGAAGCTGCGCGAAGAGATGCAGGTCGAACTGAAGACCATCCAGCGCGACGTCGGCATCACCTTCGTGTTCGTCACCCACGATCAGGGCGAGGCCCTGTCCATGAGCAACCGCATCGCGGTGTTCAATCGGGGTCGCATCGAACAGGTCGGCACGCCTCGCGAGATCTACGGGCATCCGAGCACTGCATTCGTTGCGGGTTTCGTCGGCACATCGAATCTGCTCGACCCCGACGACTCAGAGCGGATCATGGGTGTTCGCCAGACGCATTCGGTGCGGCCCGAGCGCATCCGCATCGTCTACTCGGCCGACGGCGTCGCCGACGGCGAGGTCGCCGTTGACGGTGTCGTCAGCGACGTGCAGTACTTGGGTGCCGATTGTCGCGTGCGCGTCGACATCGTCGGCGCCGGCGGATCCAGCCGCCATCTTCTCGCCAGCGTGCCGAGCGACGGGCTCGCTGGCGTGGCCATCGGCGGAGACATCCGCCTGGCATGGCCGCGATTCGCGGCCTTCACCGTTGCAACCACCGAGATGGAAACCGGCGACGCCGGGGGAGACGAACCATGAGCAAACAACCACAACGAGCCAACCGATCACGACGAGCAACGGGCGCCGCTGTACTGGTTTCGCTGGCGCTTGTCGCCGGCGCCTGCGGCAGCGACGAAGGGAAATCAGCGTCGACCGACACACCGGTTGCCAGCGACACACCGGTTGCCAGCGACACACCGGTCGAAAGTGACGCACCCGTCGAAAGTGACGCACCGGTCCAGAGCGACGCACCACCGTCGACCGACGCAGGCGAGGTCGACTACCAGTGGACCCCCAACGCCGATGTGCTCGCTGGCGCCGAGGGTCAGGTCAACCTGGTGGCATGGGCCGGCTATGTCGAAGATGGTTCCACCGACCCGGCGTACGACTGGGTCAGCCCGTTCCAGGACATCACCGGCTGCAAGGTCAACACCAAGCTGGGCAACACCAGCGATGAGATGGTGCAGTTGATGCAGAGCGGTGAGTACGACGGGGTTTCGGCCTCTGGCGACGCCACCGAGCGACTGATCGCCGGCGACGAAGTGATCCCGATCGACCTGACCAAGCTGACCAGTTACGACGACGTGTTCGAGGGTCTGAAGCTGAAGCAGTGGAACTCGGTCGACGGGGTGCCGTACGGAATGCCGCATGGCCGTGGTGCCAACCTGTTGGTGTACAACACCGAGGCGTTCTCCGAGGCGCCCGACAGCTGGGGTGTCATGTTCGACGGTGGCACCGTGGCCGATGGTGCCATCTCGGTGTACGACAGCCCCATCTACATCGCCGACGCGGCCGTGTACCTCATGACCACGCAGCCCGATCTGGGCATCACCAATCCCTATGCACTCGACCAGACGCAGTTCGATGCGGCGATTTCGCTCCTCGAGCTGCAGAAGGGTCTGGTCGAGCAGTACTGGGCGGTGTACAGCGACCAGCAGGCTGCCTTGGAGGGTGGAACGGTGCTGGCCGGCACCACGTGGCAGGTCATCGTCGGCTTCGCGCAGGCAAACGGCGCCACGATCGACGCGGTCAAGCCCATCGAGGGCGCCACGGGCTGGTCCGACACCTGGATGATCTCGTCCAAGGCATCGAACCCCAACTGCGCCTACCTGTGGACCGACTGGATCGCGTCGCCATGGGCCAACGCACAGGTCGCCCTATGGTTCGGTGAGGCACCGTCGAACGCCAAGGCGTGTGACGTTACCGGGGCCGAGCACTGCCAGCTGTTCCACGCCGACGACGAAGACTTCTGGACCGACGTGTACTACTGGACCACGGCCACCGAGGAGTGCGTCGATGGTCGCACCGACGTGCAGTGCGTTCCGTACACCGAATGGGTGAATGCTTGGACCGCACTGCGGGCCTGAGCGAATCTGCCGCCGACACCGGGGGGACCAACAGGTCCCCCCGGGTCGCACGCGCATTGAATCGTCGGTTCCGGTCGCGTCGCGTCGGGTTGGCTGCATTGCTGACACCGCCGGTGTTCTGGATGCTGTTCATCTACATCGCCTCGTTGGTGCTGCTGGTGATCGCGTCGTTGTTCGTCCTCGATGCCACCTCGCAGAAGCCCACCACCGAATTCACCGCCGACAACCTGCGCATCGCCTTCACTCAATGGGATTTCGTGAAGGTCGTCGTCAGAAGCGTGTTGATCGCCGTTGGTGTCACGGCGTTGTGCTTCGCCATTGCACTGCCGGTCGCGTTCTGCATCGCCAAGGTCATTCCGAAGTGGGCGCGTCGCGGCACGGTCGTGCTGATGCTGATGCCCCTGTGGGCCGGCTACCTGGTGAAGGCCTATGCGTGGAAAGCCATGCTGCGGCCGGCGTCGAAGTTCGGTGTGGACAAGAGCGGTGGCTTCTTCGAAGCCACGTTCGGTTGGACGCCCGGCTTCGGGTACATCGCCGTCATCCTCTCGTTGACCTACCTGTGGCTGCCCTACATGGTGCTGCCCATCTATACCGGGCTCGAGCGGTTGCCCGAGTCGTTGCTGGACGCTGCCGGCGATCTGGGGGCTCGTCCGTTCCGGACGTTCCGCAGCGTCATCATGCCGTTGATGGTTCCGTCGATCGCCGCGGGTTCCATCTTCACGTTCTCGTTGTCGCTGGGCGACTACATCATCCCATCGGTCGTCACCGAGCGGAAGGTGCTGCTGGTCGGCAACCTCATCTCCAACACGCTGCTGGCACCCAACCAACCATTGGCCGCAGCGTTCACCCTGTGGCCGTTGTTGATCATCGTTGTGTACCTGTTGACCATGAAGCGCGTCGGCGCGTTCGAGAGCGTCTGACCCATGCGCCTCTCGCTGCCCACCCGGTTGGCCTTCCTGCTGTACACGTTGCTGGTGCTGTTGTTCCTGTACATCCCACTTGCTGTGGTCGCTCGCCTGTCGTTCAACCCGGTCGAATCCTTGTCGTGGCCACCCAAGGGCTGGACCCTCGACTGGTGGCGACAAACGTGGGAAACCGATGGACCGCGCCACGCGCTGTGGAACTCGATCAAGGTGGCCAGCGTGGCCACGGGCATCGCGCTGGTCATGGGCACGCTGGCCGCCTTCTCCATGCAGCGCTTCGCGTTCTACGGCAAGAACGCGGTGTCGTTCTTGATGGTGCTGCCCATCGCCCTGCCCGGCATCGTGACGGCGGTCGCGTTGCAGAACAGCTTCTCGCGCACGATCAATCTCGGTCTGTTCGACTTCCGAATCGGCTTCGGATTCCACTCGTTGGTCATCGCCCACGCCACGTTCTGCATCGTCGTGGCCTACAACAACGTCATCGCCCGGCTGCGGCGGTCGTCACCCAACCTCATCGAAGCGTCTGCCGATTTGGGTGCGCACGGCAGCCAGACGTTTCGGTACATCACGTTTCCGTTGGTGCGCTCGGCGTTGTTGGCCGGAGGCATCCTGGCGTTCGCACTGAGTTTCGACGAGATCGTCGTCACGACGTTCACGTCAGGGGCCGGCTACGAGACCTTGCCGCAATGGATCTTCAACCGCATCGGTCGGTCCAGTGACGTCACCTTGGTCAACGTGATGGCCACGTTCGTCATGGCCGTGTCCATCCCACTGGCCTGGTTGGCGCAGCGACTGTCCGACGGCGGGCCCAGCGCATCCACGTAGTCCCCACGTAGCCCACACCTCGCCATGGGGCCCGGCGACGCCACGCCGCTAGCGTCTTGGCCACCATGGAGTGGATCTATCTCGTCCTCATTGCCGTCGTCCTGGCGTTCGGCGTCGGCGTCCTCGTTGTCAACCGTCGTGGGACCCCGCCGCAGGTACCACCGGCCACCAAGCCGCCGGCGGTCGACCGACCGCCGCTCGCCGTCACCCCGTCGGCGCCCACTACCGCGCCACCCGCCGCTGTAGAGGCAGCGCCCGAGGTGGATGTCGCTGAACCGGTGATCGAGCTGGAACCCGTCGGCGAGCGGCCATCGTTCCGCAGCCGAATGGGCAAGGCGCGCAGCGCGTTGACGGGTGCGTTCCTGGGCATCCGCAGCCGCGGCGGCATCACCGCCGAGACCTGGGACGACCTCGAAGAGGCACTGCTGCGCGCCGATGTCGGTGTGCGCGTGACCGACGAACTGCTCGACGGGCTGAAGGCACGAGTGAAGTCGAAGGAGATCGTCGACCCCGATGCGTTGCTCGCCGCGCTGCAGGCCGAGATGACCATGCGCCTGCAAACGGCTGACCGATCCTTGCAGTTCGTGGCGGGTGATCCGGGTTCGCCGAACGTGTGGCTGTTCGTCGGCGTCAATGGCGTCGGTAAGACGACCACCATCGGCAAGGTGGCTGCGTTGCAACGCAGCGAAGGTCGCACCGTGCTGATGGCCGCGGGCGACACCTTTCGCGCTGCGGCGGCCGAGCAACTGAACACCTGGGCTGAACGCAGCGGGGCGGAGTTCGTACGTGGCAGCGAGGGCGGCGACCCCAGCTCGGTCATCTTCGACGGTGTCGAACGCGCTGCGGCCAAAAACATCGATCTGGTGCTTGCCGATACCGCCGGCCGGCTGCACACCAAGACGAATCTCATGGACGAGTTACGCAAAGTGCGGCGAGTGGCCAGCAAAGGTGCGGGCCGGGTCACCGAGGTGCTGCTGGTGATCGACGCCACCACGGGCCAGAACGGTCTGACGCAGGCCCGCGAGTTCGGCGACGCACTGACGCACGACCAGACCGGCCTGACGGGCGTGGTGTTGACCAAGCTGGACGGCAGCGCGAAAGGCGGCATCGTGTTCGCCATCGAGACCGAGTTGGGCATTCCGATCAAGCTGGTGGGGCTGGGCGAGACCATTGGTGACCTGGTGACATTCGAGCCGGCCGCGTTCATCGACGCACTGTTTGCCGAGAGCTGAGAAATCGTCATCACCGGGGAACCGATGCGTTCGATCCGTCGTCCAATTGGCATGTCACGAAAGTTCAGCTCTCGCCGGATGGCGTACATCGGTGCCGTCCTCATCGTCGGTCTGACCGCATGCGGCGCCCCGACAGCATCTCCCACCGGTCAGTCCGGGTCGACGCCCAGCGGTTCGCCGCCCGTCATCCAGGTGGCCGGAGCCGGCGCGGCCGGAACCGCAGCACCTGCTGCCGAGGACGCGGCCATGAGCGCCGTCGATTCGAAGATGATGGCGGGGCTGATCACCTACCGGTACGACGGTGAGATCACCGATCTGACTGCGCCAGCGCCATCGTGGTTCTTTCAGCCGGGGGCGCAGCCCAGCACCGAGCAGATCGCCGCACTGGCAGCTGCGCTGGGCATCGACGATCAGGTCCGCGAGCTGGCCGCCGACCTCGGCGGTGGCTGGATGGTCGGCCCCGACACCTACGAGCAGCCGACGGTGAACGTGGCAGCAGATGCGATGAACAGCTGGTGGTACAGCCCCGGCAACGCATCCATGGTGTCCACACCCAGTTGCGAGTTGTACCCGCCTGGCGATCCCGCTGCCGACCTCGACGTTCCTGTCGCCGCCGGCGGCAGTGCGGCGGTCGATGTCGCTGTCGCGCCTCCTGACACCGCTACCGGGACCGACGTCCAGATGCCCGTCTGTGCCGAGACCACGCCTCCGGCGAACGTGCCCGACAAGGCAACCGCCGAAGCTGCAGCACGTACCTTGTTCGATTCGCTTGGGCTCGATGCCAACTCGTTCGAATACGAGACCTACGCCGACGACTGGGGCGCCAACGTCACCGCCTATTTGGTGCTGGACGGCATGCGCACCACCATGACCGTCAGTGTCGGCTACGGCGCTGAAGGCGCACTCACCTGGGCCAGTGGATTCCTGGCCACCCCGCAGCGCGGCGCCGATTACCCCCGCATCGGCATCGACGCGGCAATCCAGCGTCTCAACGATCAGAGCTCGGGTTGGAATTGGATGAGCGACAGCGGCGTGGCTCGCGACACGGGTGTGCAGGTCGGTGCTGCCACATCCTCGGGTTCGACCGGCAAGGGAGTTGCCGGCGCCGCGGTGACCGAGGTCGCCGAGGCGCCGCAAACGGTGCCAGCCGATGCGGCGCCGGTGCCGCCCGAAACCGCGGCCGGTGATCAGCCCGTTCCCGAGCCGCTGATCGATCCGGTCGATGGTGTGTGCACCAACGGCGCCACGACCGATTGTGCGCCGATGCCACCGATCGATGCCGAGCCGATCACGGTCACGCTGACCGCGGTGCACCCGTCGCTCGAGCAGTTGTGGGCCAGTGACGGCACCGTGTGGTTGCTGCCGGCGTACTCGTTCGACGCCGTCGACGGCGGCCTGTACTCGGTGCTCGCCGTCTAAGATCAGTACATCGAGGTCACCGAGCCCGTCGAGTTGCCCGTTCCCGAGACGGCTCCGCCGGTCCAGCCCGGTCTCGAGCCCGGTGTCGACCCGGCGTCGCCGGCCGACTGTCCCGCCCGTCCCACCGCCATGACCGAGCCACCGCTCACGGCAGAGGGCATCGCCGA
>JANNFQ010000484.1:0-11393 GCA_031380045.1 Acidimicrobiaceae bacterium | reverse complement strand
GTTCCTGAAGGCGGTGTTCACCCGCCCACAGGACGTGGCGCGCCACTACTGGAGCGAGAACCGCCCGTTCTACTTCTGGCAGATGACGGTGCCGTTTGCCTGGACGTTCGTGGTCGCGCCCAGCGTTGCGCTGATCAGTGTGGTCGTGCTGGCCACCAACATGCTCAGCACGTTCTTCTACCAGTACCAGATCCAGTATCACTACGCCCTGGTGGCGGTACCGGCGCTGGCGATGGGCACGGTGTGGGCGGTCGCACGGGTGGTCGAGCATCGCCGGGGCTTGGTCGTGGCGCTGGTGGCGTGCACTTCACTGTGGTGCGGCTGGGCGTGGGGCGCGCTGCCGTTCAGTCGTGACCTGCCGTACTCGTGGGCGCCCAGCCATCCGGTCGCTGCCGAAGCGCGCGACATGGTGGCACGCATCCCCGACGATGCGTCGGTGTCGGCGCAGTACTCGGTCACCGCGCACCTGGCCCGGCGAGAGCAGATCTACATGTTCCCGAATCCGTTCTCGACCAACTTGTACGGGTCCGACGAGACGCCCGCAGGCCGGCGTTTGCCGCAGGCCGACACGATCGAGTACGTCATGCTGCCGGCCACGCTCGAGGCCACGAACCAACTGGTGTGGGACCGAGAGTCTGCGGCGTTCACCCTGGTGGCTTCGAACGACTGGTGGCGGCTGTTTCAACGAACCACCATGCTCGACGGCCCCTGACGATCGGACGCAGTGCCGGGCATCAGATCTGGCACGTGTGGCCGCGGCAAGGCTCGGCGGCGTCTAGGATCTGATCTGCCGTGAAGCGGGTCCTGTGAGGCCCAGACGGCAGGAGACATTCGTGAGACCTCGTTCGTTGCCCGTATCGATGCACGCCACGCCCCGTTCTGGGGCGTTTTTCGTACCCGGGCCCGCTCCCGTGGCTGCATCACTGCACGTTCATGCACAACGATGCATGATCATGCATCTAGGATGTGCGTCATGATTCGCCCTGCCGCACTGGTGCTGGCCGATGGCAGCCTGTTCGAAGGAGAGGCGCTGGGTGCAATGGCACCCGGTGGCATCGCCACCGGCGAGGTGGTGTTCAACACCGTGCTGTCGGGATACCAGGAAGTGATCACCGATCCGTCGTACGCCGGCCAGATCATCACCTTCACCACCCCGCACATCGGCAACTACGGGGTCAACACCACCGACTTCGAATCCCGTCGTCCGTTCTGCCGCGGTGTCATCGTGCGCGACCTGGCCCGCAGGCACAGCAACCACCGTGCCGAGGCGTCGCTCGACGCACTTCTACGGCGCTACGGCATCAGCGCGATCGGGGGCATCGACACTCGCCGGCTGACGCGGTTGCTGCGCGACGCCGGCGCCATGCCAGGGGCGTTCGGGCCGCTGGAAGACGGCGTCGACGAGGCCGCCCTGCGCGCCGCCGCGCTTGCCGAGCCCGGCACCGATGGCATCGACCTGGTCGCTCAGGTCACCACCCCGACCGCGTACGAGGTGGGCGGCAGCAACAACAGTCAGGGCGATCGACTGATCGTCGCCTACGACTTCGGCCTCAAGCAATCCATTCTGCGCGATCTGGCCGCGTTGGGCCGCGTTCGGGTCGTGCCGGCCAGCACCACTGCCGCCGACGTGCTGGCGATGCGCCCGTCGGGTGTGTTCCTGTCGAATGGTCCCGGCGATCCGGCCGAGGTCGGTTATGCAGTCGATGCCATCACCGGCCTGTTGGGAGAGGTGCCCGTCTTCGGCATCTGCCTGGGTCACCAGTTGCTCAGCCGAGCCATCGATGGACACACGTTCAAGCTGCCGTTCGGACATCACGGGGGCAACCACCCGGTACGTCACCAATCCACGGGCAAGGTCGAGATCACCAGTCAGAACCACAACTTCTGCGTCGATCCCGAGTCGATCGCAGGACGAGCCGAGGTGACCCACATCAACCTCAACGACATGACGGTCGAGGGCATGCGGGTCCACGATGTGCCGGCATTCAGCGTGCAGTACCACCCCGAGGCAGGGCCCGGCCCGCACGACGCCAAGTACCTGTTCGGCATGTTCGACGAGCTGATGGGTGGCGACGGTCGAAGTCGGCCATCGGTGCAGGGGCAACTCATCCAGCAGGAACTGGGGGTCGGCTGATGCCCAAGCGCACCGACATCCACTCCATCCTCATCATCGGGTCGGGCCCGATCGTCATCGGTCAGGCATGCGAGTTCGACTACTCGGGTACGCAGGCGTGCCGCGTGTTGAAGGAAGAGGGCTTCCGGGTCATCCTGGTCAACTCGAACCCGGCGACCATCATGACCGACCCCGACTTCGCCGACGCGACGTACGTCGAGCCGATCACGTGGGAAGTCGTGGCCAAGATCATCGAGCGCGAACGACCCGACGCGGTGCTGCCCACCATGGGCGGGCAGACAGGATTGAACGTCGCCATGGAGCTGTTCAATCGCGGCATCATCGGCGTGCCGGGCACGCCCGAGATGATCGGTGCCAACGCCCAGGCCATCGCGACTGCCGAAGACCGCGACAAGTTCAAGCAGGCCATGATCGAGATCGGCCTGAAGCTGCCGCACAGCGGGGTGGCCCGCACCATCGACGAAGCGCGCCAGGTGCTGAACGACATCGGCCTGCCGGCCATGATCCGGCCCGCCTACATCTTGGGTGGCCGCGGCACCGGTATCGCCACGACGCCCGCCGAGTACGAGACCATGATCGCCAACGGTTTGGCGGCCAGTCCGATCAGTGAGATCCTCATCGAGCAGAGCATCGCCGGCTGGAAAGAGTACGAACTGGAGGTCATGCGCGACAGCGCCGACAACTGCGTCATCATCTGCTCGATCGAGAACGTCGACCCGATGGGTGTGCACACCGGTGACTCCATCACGGTGGCTCCGGCGCAGACGCTGTCCGATGTCGAGTATCAGCAGATGCGCGACGCGGCCATCGCATGCATCCGTCGCGTGGGTGTCGAGACCGGTGGCAGCAACGTGCAGTTCGCGGTAAATCCGGCCAACGGCGATCAGATCGTCATCGAGATGAATCCGCGCGTGTCGCGGTCATCGGCGCTGGCGTCGAAGGCCACGGGATTTCCCATCGCCAAGATCGCGGCCAAGTTGGCCGTGGGCTACACGCTCGACGAGATCCCGAACGACATCACCAAGATGACGCCGGCCAGCTTCGAGCCCAGCATCGACTACGTCGTCACCAAGATTCCGCGATGGGCGTTCGAGAAGTTGCCGGGCACCAGCGGCATCCTGGGCACACAGATGCAATCGGTCGGCGAGGCCATGTCCATCGGTCGCACGTTTCCCGAGAGCCTGCAGAAGGGGCTGCGCTCGCTGGAGCAGGGCCGGTTGGGCCTGGGTTGCGATCCCGCCGAGGAACACCTGGCTCATCTCTCCGATGACCAGTTGCTGGCGGCCGCGTCCATCGCCACCCCCGAACGCATCCAGCAGGTCGGCGAGCTGTTGCGCCGCGGCGTCGCGGCCGAACGGGTGCACGATGCCACCAAGATCGACGCATGGTTCTTGGACCAGATGGGGCTGATCGTCGATGAACGCCATGCCCTGGCCGACATCGGTCTGCAGGGCATGGATCGGCGCAGCTGGCGTCGGGCCAAGCGACTGGGTTTCAGCGATGCCCAGATGGCGTACCTGTGGGGCATCGACGAGCTCATCGTTCGCGCGGCACGGCAGAACGCAGGCGTGCACCCCACCTACAAGACGGTCGATACGTGCGCCGCGGAGTTCGCCGCCGAGACGCCGTATCACTACAGCACGTACGAGGATGAGAACGAGGTACGGCCCAGCGATCGGCCACGCGTCGTCATCCTGGGCAGCGGCCCCAACCGCATCGGCCAGGGCATCGAGTTCGACTACTGCTGCGTACACGCCTCGTTCGCCTTGCGTGCAGCAGGGTTCGAGACCGTCATGGTCAACTGCAACCCCGAGACTGTCAGCACCGATTACGACACCAGTGACCGCCTGTACTTCGAACCACTGACTCGCGAAGACGTGTTGAACGTCATCGAGGCCGAGACGGCGGCCAGTGGGGGAGTGCCACCGAAGGTGATCGTGTCGTTGGGCGGTCAAACCCCGCTGAAGCTGTCGGGTTTGCTGCCGGTGCATCTCATTGCCGGCACATCGCCCGCGTCCATCGATCTCGCCGAGGACCGCGAGAAGTGGAACGCGCTGTGCGACGAACTGGTCATCCCGCAGCCGCCCGGCGGCACTGCGACCGACCTCGAGCAGGCGCTCCAGATCGTCGATCGGGTCGGGTTCCCCGTGCTGGTGCGCCCCAGCTACGTGCTGGGCGGGCGGGCGATGCAGATCGTCCACGATCGCAACCACCTGGCGCGGGCGATGGCCGAGCTGGCCGGGTTCGGCAGCCTGGGCAAAGAGGGCGGTCTGTCGGCCGAACGACCGGTGCTGGTGGACCGGTTCCTCGAGGACGCGACCGAGGTCGACGTTGATGCGGTGCGCGACCACACCGGCGAGGTGCTGATCGGTGGAGTCATGGAGCACGTCGAAGAGGCGGGCGTGCACAGCGGCGACTCGGCGTGTGCGATTCCACCGCAGACGCTTCCCAGCTGGGTCGTCGAGGTCATCGAGGCGTACACCCGGTCCATCGCCAATGCGTTGGACGTGCGCGGTCTCATCAATGTGCAGTACGCCGTCCTCGGCACCACGGTGTACGTCATCGAGGCCAACCCGCGGGCCAGCCGCACGGTGCCGTTCGTCGCCAAGGCGACCGGCGTGCCGCTGGCCAAAGTGGCCACTCGGGTCATGCTGGGGGCCACACTGGCCGAGTTGCGCGCCGAAGGTTTGCTGGTGCCGCCCTCGGACCATGGTCACGTGGCCGTGAAAGAGGCCGTGCTGCCCTTCAACCGGTTCCCCGAGGTCGACACCGCGCTGGGGCCGGAGATGCGCTCGACCGGCGAGGTGATGGGCATCGACGTCACCTTCGGCAAGGCGTTCTTCAAGGCCGAACTGGCCGCCGGCACGTTGCTGCCGTCAGAGGGCACGGTGTTCCTGTCGCTTGCCGACGGCGACAAGCCGGCCGGTCTGGTGGTGGCCAAACGCCTGCGCGAGTTGGGCCTGGGCATCGCCGCCACGGCGGGCACTGCGGCGTATCTGGCCAGGTTCGATCAGCCCGTCGATCTGGTCGTGGGCAAGGTCAGCGAGGGCGACGAGTTGACGGCGGTGGATCTGATCGCCGATGGCAAGGTCAGCTTCGTCATCAACACCCCGCGGGGCCGGGGTGGCCGCACCGACGGCGAGCAGATCCGCAAGACGGCCAACAGCAACCGGGTCAGCTCGGTCACGACGGTGGCGGCGGCGCTGGCCGCAGTGCAGGGCATGGCCGAACAGGCCGGCGATCACCTGACGGTTCGCCCACTGCAAGAGTTCCACGCTCGGCCGTGACGTCCGGCAGCGCCATCGACACGCGAGTTCGAGTCGGCTCAATCGAGTTGGCCAACCCTGTGCTGTTGGCCTCGGGTACGGCGGGTTACGGCGCCGAACTTTCGACATACCTCGACCTGTCTGCGGTGGGCGCCGTGGTCGCGAAGTCGCTGGCGGCGTATGCGTGGGCGGGCAACCCGGCGCCCAGGCTGGCGCCTGCAGGCGTGGGCATGTTGAACGCCGTTGGCCTGCAGGGGTCCGGCATCCAGCATTGGCTGGCCGAAGAGCTTCCCCCGTTGCTGGCCACTGGGGCCACCGTCGTGGCCAGCATCTGGGGTCGGACGGTCGACGATTACCGGCGAGCGGCCGACCTGTTGGCCGACGCGCCGCCGGCGGTGGTGGCTGTGGAGGTGAACTTGTCGTGCCCGAACCTCGAGGGTCGCCGTGGGATCTTCGCGCACGATGCCGATCTGTCTGCCGAGGTCATCGCATCCACCGCCGGCTGCGGTCGGCCCCGTTGGGCCAAGCTCAGCCCCAACACCGACCGAGTCGTCGAGGTCGCCGGGGCGGTGCACCAGGCGGGCGCTGAAGCCGTCACCCTGGTCAACACCTTGCTGGGGATGGTCGTCGATGGTGCCACACTCCGACCGGCACTTGCAGCAGGCGGCGGCGGGCTGTCGGGGCAGGGCATCCATCCCGTTGCGGTGCGCATCGTGCACGACGTGCGGGTCGCGCATCCCGGGCTGCCGATCGTGGGAGTCGGTGGGGTCAGCAGCGGTTGGGATGCCATCGAACTGATGTTGGTGGGCGCCGGCGCAGTGGGTGTGGGGACGGCCACGTTCGCCGAGCCGCGGGCTGCGGCGCGTATCGCCGGCGAGATGGTGGGGTGGGCCGGTCGGCACGGGTTCGTTGCCCTTGCCGAGATCTCGGGCCGGGCTCACGACTCGTCTCATGACTCGGCTTCTGATTCGGCTTCTGATTCGGCTTCTGACGCGGCTCATGGCACCTGAGGCGACCGCGCCTGATGGCCCTCCCGAGACCGGGGAGTGACAGTGAACACGTGCGAATCAGCCTCGCAGGCTGGGGGTGTCCGCGATCTGTGTGTCGGGCACGGCTAGGGTGGCCTCATGGCAACACCCCCAGTACTGTCACCAGAACAGCGAACCGCTGCGCTCGCCAAGGCCGCCGAGGCACGCACTGCACGCGCCGAGCTGAAGACCCGTTTGAAGATGGGTTCGCTCACGCTCGCCGAGGCACTTGCGTCCGTCGACTCCACCGTCGGCAAGTTGAAGGTGGTCTCGCTGCTCGAGTCACTTCCCGGCGTCGGCAAGGTCAAGGCGCGCAAGATCATGGAAGACATCGGTATCGCCGACAACCGCCGTGTGCAGGGCCTCGGTGCTCAGCAGAAGGCATCGTTGCTCGATCAACTCGGCAAGTGAGTCGCTGAGGCTGCGCCCGTCGTCATGCCACTGAACGACGACAGGCTTTCCACGGACGTCGCTTCACATTCACCATCGGCATCATCGATCTTCATCGTCTCCGGCCCCGGTGGGGTCGGCAAAGGCACCATCGTGCGTGCCCTTGTGCAACGAGACCCTCGGTTGTGGCTCAGCAGGTCATGGACCACACGGTCTCAGCGCCTGGGCGAGGCCGACGATGCGTACGTTTTCACCAGCCGCGATGCGTTTCAAGAACGCATCGCGGCTGGCGGTTTTCTGGAGTGGACCACGTTCCTCGAGAACTTCTACGGCACGCCCGTTCCAGATGCGTTTTCTGAACGCGACACCGTGCTCGAGATCGAGGTCGACGGCGCCCGGCAGGTGAAGGCGCTGCATCCCGATGCCGTGCTCATCTTCGTGTTGCCGCCGTCGCGGCTGGAACAAGAGCGTCGCCTGCGTGGGCGCGGCGACCCCGATCACCAGGTCGAACAGCGCGTCCGCAAGGCGGAGGAAGAAGAACCCGTCGGTCGGGCGCTGGCCGATCACATCGTGGTCAACGACGATCTCGACCGTACGGTGGACGAGATGTTGGCCATCATCTCGCTGCACCGTGCCCCATCACACTGATCGTGCAGCTGCGTCCGATAGGATGCATCGCCGCTCCAGGAGGATCGAACCAGCATGCAGCGTTCACACGACACCATGATGAACCCACCCATCGAGGAGCTCCTCGACCGGGTCGACTCCAAGTTCAGCCTGGTCACCCTTGCTGCTCGCCGCGCCCGACAGATCAACTCGTACTTCAACCAGCTCGGCGACGGCCTCGGTCACATGGTGCCCCCGCAGGTCAGTTCGGTGGCGCGCAAGCCGCTCAGCATCGGCTTCGAAGAGATCGCCGCCGACAAGATCATCCGGGTCGAGTTGCCCGATGAAGCGGCTGCCGACGAGACCGACGAGACCGTCAGCGCTGACTGAGCCCTCGGTCAGTCGTTCATCGTCATGCTGGCAGGACGTCGCATCGTCGTCGGCGTCACGGGCGGCATTGCCGCTTACAAGGCGGTCGAAGTGTGTCGACGCCTGGTCGACGCGGGCGCGTACGTCGTGCCGGTCATGACGGCCGGCGCCGAACACTTCATCGGCCGCACCACTTTGTCGGCGTTGTGCAGCGAACCGGTGCAGACCAGCCTGTGGGATGAGGCCAGCCCCATTCCGCATACGCAGCTGGGGCAAAGTGCCGATCTGGTGCTGGTGGTGCCGGCCACGGCGCGCCTGCTGGGCGCCTATGCCGCGGGCCTGTCCACCGACCTGTTGACCAACGTACTGCTGGCCACCCGTGCGCCCGTGGTCGTCTGCCCGGCGATGCACACCGAGATGTGGGAACACCCAGCAGTGCAAGACAACCTGGCGTTGCTGCGGCGCCGTGGCGTGCACGTGGTCGAACCCGATGAAGGTCGGCTGGCCGGTGGCGACAGCGGCACGGGCCGGCTGGCAGCGCCCCAGCGCATCGTGGCCGAGGTCGAGCGTGTGTTGGGTGCGGGCGACATGGTGGGGCTGCATGTGGTTGTCAGTGCGGGTGGCACCCGCGAACCCATCGACGCTGTGCGCGTCATCGCCAATCGCAGCAGCGGCAAGCAGGGCTATGCCATTGCTCACGAGGCGCTGTCGCGTGGTGCCAGAGTCACGATCGTGTCCACAGTGGCGCTGCCAGTGCCTGTCGGTGCCACCGTCGTGGCAGTCGAGACCGCGGCGCAGATGCAGGCCGCAATGACCGACCTGGCCGCCGAAGCCGACGTGGTGGTCATGGCAGCCGCAGTCGCCGATTTCCGCCCAGTGGTTGCGGTCGCCGGCAAGATCAAGAAAGACGGTGGGGTGCCGCAGATCGTGCTGGAACCCACGCCCGACATCCTGGCCGGCCTCGGCGCCGTCAAACCTGCCAACCAGACGCTGGTCGGGTTCGCTGCCGAGACTGCCGATCTGGTCGCCAACGCCGAAGGCAAGTTGCGACGCAAGCACCTCGATCTCATCGTGGCCAACGACGTCGGCGCGCCCGGAGTCGGCTTTCAACACGACACCAATGCAGTCACCCTCATTCGGTCGGGGGGCGGCATGACCACCGTCTCACTGACCGACAAACGCGCCATCGCCCGCGCCGTACTCGATAGCGTGTGCGAGATTCGCCTGGGCACCAGCGACCCCGACTGACCTGGCGTCGCACGTCCATCACATCCCGATCACCGTCCCACGACCAGGAGACTCACCGCAGTGAGCACGTACACCTTCACCTCCGAGAGCGTCACCGAAGGCCATCCCGACAAGATGGCCGACCAGGTGAGTGATGCTGTGCTCGATGCCATCCTGGCCGAAGATCCCGACGGTCGTGTTGCCTGCGAGACGTTGCTGACCACGGGTCTGTGCGTGGTGGCGGGCGAGATCACGACGAGTGCCTACGTCGACATCCCGAAGTTGGCACGCGAGACCATCAACTCCATCGGATACGACAACGCGGCCTACGGCTTCGACGGCAACACCTGCGGCGTCATCGTCAGCATCGACGAGCAGAGTCCCGACATCGCCCAGGGCGTGAACAAGAGCGAAGAGCTACGCGGCGGCAAGGGTGGCGAGGACTACCTGAACAGCCAGGGCGCGGGCGACCAGGGCATGATGTTCGGCTACGCCTGTGACGAAACCCCCGACCTCATGCCGGCGCCGGTGTGGCTGGCCCACCGTCTGGCCGAGCGCCTGTCAGAGGTGCGCAAGGCCGGCGCCGTGCCCTACCTGCGGCCCGACGGCAAGACGCAGGTGACGTTCGACTACGTCGACGGCAAGCCGGTCAAGCTGTCACACGTGCTCATCAGCACGCAGCACGCCGATGGCATCGACCGTGACACCGTCATCCGTCCCGATCTCATCGAGCAGGTCATCCGACCCACCATTCCGGCGCAGTTCGCCGACGATGACTACGACGTGTACATCAACCCCACCGGCAAGTTCGTCATCGGTGGCCCACACGGTGACACCGGTCTGACCGGTCGCAAGATCATCGTCGACACATACGGCGGCATGGGCCGTCACGGTGGCGGAGCGTTCAGCGGCAAGGACCCCAGCAAGGTCGACCGGTCGGCCGCGTACGCCGCACGATGGGTGGCCAAGCACGTCGTCGCCTCGGGTGCGGCCTTGCGCTGCGAGGTGCAGGTGGCGTATGCCATTGGCATGGCGCATCCGGTCAGCATCCTGGTCGAGACGTTCGGCACCAGCACCGTCGATGAAGCCGTCATCGTGCAAGGCGTGCGCGATGTGTTCGATCTGCGTCCGGCAGCGATCGTGCGCGACCTCGACCTGAAGCGTCCGATCTTCCGCCAGACGGCCGCCTACGGCCATTTCGGCCGGTCGCTGCCCGACTTCACGTGGGAACACGTCAGTCGTCTGGCCGACTTCCGCAGCGCCGTCGGTCTCTGAGCCCCGCGGGCACCGCTCGCTGTGCCGGCCACGTCGCAACCCTCCGGCCAGTCGCCGACGGGGTCGGCGGTGCCGACGATCTTCGACGCGGAAAAACCGACCGCACCAGTCGCCGGCGGTGGCTCGTTGATGGTCGCGACGGTGCTGCCCGATGTGACCGGTCTGGACAAGTCGTTCGACTATCTGGTGCCGGCGCCGATGCGCGCCGTGATCCGCGTGGGGTCGATGGTTCGGGTCGATCTTGCCGGACGACGAGTGGGTGGATGGGTCGTTCGGCTGGGGGCTGACGCATCGGTTCCCATTCAGCGACTGACACCGATCGCCAAGTGGTCGGGCCATGGGCCCGATGGCGAGATTCTCGATCTGGCGGCTTGGGCCGCCGGCCGCTGGGGTACCGACCGGCTGCGCCCCTTCCTGGTGGTGGCCAGCCCTCCGTCGATGGTTCGCGCGCTGGCGGCTGCACGCCCTGGGTCGCGTTCTGGGTTGCAGTCGGGGTCGCTGTCCGGGTCGCAGTCTGGTGTCCACGATCGGCAACCCGAACGCGATGTCGGCCGGGTGGCGGCGGGCGGCAGTGCTGCGGTCGAACGATTGATCGCCGATGGGGGTGGCGGTGTGGTGCGCACATCACCGACCGACGATGTCCTGCCGATCGTCATGGCCGTGCTGTCGGTGGGCGCCACGTTGGTCGTGCACGCTTCGCCCCACGAGGCTGCACTGTTGGCCGCACGGCTGCGGTCGATGGGGTTGCGAGTGGCGGTGCTGCCCAATGATTGGGCAGCGGCGGCGGCCGGTGGGTGCCACGTGGCCATCGGCGCTCGCGGCGCGGCGTGGGTCACGATGCCCGATCTGGCTGCGATCGTGGTCCTCGACGAGCACGACGACGCGCTGCAGGACGAGCGAACGCCCACATGGCATGCGCGCGACGTGGCCATCGAGCGGGCGCGACGGCGAGCGATTCCGTGTGTGCTGGTGTCGCCCTGCCCCACGGTGACCGCCCTGCACTGGTCTGGCCGCCGGTGGTTGCACCCCACGCTGGCCGACGAGCGTGCCGGGTGGCCAATGATCGACGTGATCGATCGCAGTGCCGATGCGCCGTGG
>JANNFQ010000461.1:0-8896 GCA_031380045.1 Acidimicrobiaceae bacterium | reverse complement strand
GCCATCGAGGCGATGCCCACGGCAGCGAAGGCTTCGTTGATCTCGAACAGATCCACATCGGCCACGCTCTTGCCGGCACGGTCGAGCGCCTTCAAGATCGCTCGGCTGGGTTGGTGCAACAGCGACGCGTCGTCGGGCCCGGCAACCATGCCGTAGCCGACGACCTGGCCCAGTGGCGTCACGCCACGAGCGTTCAGCGCCTTCTCGCTCATCATCACGACTGCCGAACCACCGTCGCTGATCTGCGATGCGTTGGCGGCGGTGATGGTTCCTTCCTTGTCGAAGGCCGGCTTCAACCCGGCCAGCGATTCCATGGTGGTACCCGGACGCACGCCCTCGTCGGTCTCGACCAGGATCGGCTCGCCCCGGCGCTGGGGAATGCTGACAGGGACGATCTCGTCGCCCAGGCGACCATCTTTGATGGCGTTGGCGGCGCGCTCGTTCGACTTCATCGCCAGATCGTCCTGCTGCTCGCGGGTGATGCCGCCGGCGGCGTAGCGCTCGGTGCCCAGGCCCATCAGGCACGCGTCGAACGCGCACCACAGGCCGTCTTTGATGATCGCGTCGGCCAGTTCGGTGTTGCCGTAGCGGAATCCGCCACGCGCGCCGGGCGCCAGGTACGGCGCATTGGTCATGCTCTCCATGCCACCGGCCACCACGATGTCGGCCTCGCCCGAGGCGATCATCTGGTCGGCCAGGTAGATGGTGTTCAGGCCCGACAGGCACACCTTGTTGATGTTCACGCTGGGAACGCTCATGGGGATGCCGGCCTTGAACGCCGCCTGGCGAGACGGCACCTGGCCCTGGCCTGCCATCAACACCTGCCCCATTAGGACGTGCTCGACCTCGTCGGGTGACACGCCGGCGCGCACCAGCGCTTCCTTGATCGCGAAGCCGCCCAACTCGGCGGCGCTGAAGCCGGCGAGCGCGCCACTCATCTTGCCGATCGGTGTGCGAGCCCCGGCGACGATGTACGAACCAGCCATGATGTTCCTCCTCGATGCGTCCCCTCGACGTACGGCTCAGCGTATGTCAGTGCCGTGACCGCTCGGCAATGGAGTGACAGCGCGCCGTCGCAGCAAGCCCGTCAGGCCGTCGACCCAGTCGATCCCCAGGCCGTCAGGCCGTCAGGCCGTCGATGCGTTCAGGCCAGCAGGCCGTCGACGCGGTCGAGGACATCGCCGTCGTCGTTGTGGCTGTGTGTGAAGCCACGTCGACGTTCTTCGCGTACGGTCGATTCGCTGCGCAACGCCACGATGTACGCGCGCCGATAGCTGGTGACCGATCGGTTGCCGCCGGAACCGTGCAGCACGCCCTCGTTGTGCACCGTGATGTCGCCGCGACGGATGGGGACGGCACGCATGACGTCGTCGGGGCGCAGGTCGGTGATCAGTGTGTGGCTGGCCGATCTGTCGCCGTGCAGCGGCCGGTGCGCGCGCACGGCTTCGTGGTGCGAGCCGGGCAGGAATTGCATGCACCCGTTCTCCAGGTTCGAGTCATCGACGGCCAGCCAACATGTAGCCGTGCGGCGATCGTCGGTGTCGATCCAGTAGGCCTGATCCTGGTGCCAATGGAAGATGGCGTCGCCACGCCCGGGGTTTTTCGCCAGCAGTTGGTCGAAGTCGATCGTCATCCCTTGGCCGCACAGCTGCTCGGCGATGGACGTGGCCCGCTGTTCGAACACGTTGCCCTGCCATTCGGGAAAGTAGCGGCGCGGCACCATCACGTTGACGACGGCGTACCCGCTGGGGTCGGTGCCGTGCTGGCCCGTGGTCATGTCGTTGAAGTCCTTGCCGGCAACGGCGATCTCGCCGCGCAGAAACCGGTCGTATACGGCCTCGATCGCAGCCATCTCGTCGTCGCTCATCACGCCACGCAGGTGCACGTAGCCGTCGCGTTCGAAGGCAGCGCGGTCGGCATCGGTCACGACATACGCGTCACCCCGGCGGCGGTCGGCGAAGTCGTCAGTCATCGCCTCGAACTCTACGACCCGGGTTGTGGGCGCCCGAAGCCCTGCGAGGGCTCGTGTGGCCCACGGTGGCGGAGCGGGCCGGCCGGTGAGGATGGGGTAGTGGGCGCCCGAAGCCCTGTGAGGGCTTGTGCGGCCCATCGGGTCGAGACGGCAAGCGCGGGCGGAATCGGTTGTGGGCGTCTCAAGCCCATAGTGGGCTTGTGCGACCCGATACGTCGAGGGTGTACGCGCTCGAATGTGGGCGGGTTGCCTTCAGCCGACGAGGCTCAGGTTGCGATCTGGCAGAAGCGGATCGGTGATCTGTCGGCGCCGTAGCCCGTTGCCGTGACACACACCTGCTGGCCCGGCGTCGTCGGGGTGGGCACCACGACAGCGAAGCCATGCAGCTTGTTCGTGAACGACAGGTCGCCGCGGTAGTCGCGAGCCGCGATCGGCCCGCTGGCCGGCCCGCCCCCGACCGACACCGTGAATGACAGGGGCAGGTCGAATTCGGGGTCCATCAGCCATCCGCTGACGCGCACCGAACCGCCGACCGACTGGGCCGCGTCCAGTGATCCAACCGGCGCGTTGCCAAGGCCGGTGGGGCGGTCGACGTCGAGCTGCGACAACCGCTGCCACACGTCGTCGGTCTCGTAGCCCATCGCCCACACGGCGATGCCCGACAGGCCGGCGTTCAGCGCTGCGCTGGCGCGTTGGAACACCGTCTCGGCGTCGGGGAAGTAGACGGTGCGGCGGATCGCGCACGTCGACCCACCCAGGCGGACGGCGGTCTGCAGGCCGTTCAGATCGGCGGGTGCCACCGAGTCGGTGCGGTTCGACGGGGGCGCGACTTCCGGCGGAGGAATGGTGGTGCCCGAACCGGTGAAGACCTCGTCGTAGGTCAGCTTCATCTCGCCGGAATCGTCACGCACCAACACGGCACCCGGTTTGGACACCAGGCCACCCACGTTCTCCATCTGCACCCCGAACGTGCCGGTCGAGGCGTTGGTCGGGCACGATCCCGACAGCACCTTGGCCCAGCTGCGCCCGTAGGTGGGCACGCCCATCTGCACCTTGCGACGCTGTTCCGGGGGCACTGCGACCTTCACATAGTTGAGGACGTTGTTCACCCAGTACATGGGCGCGACTGCGCCGGCCACACTGACGCTCCAGTCGTAGACCATCAGCCGCAGCCGATCGACCGACGGCATGATGTCCAGGCCCGGCGTGCGCTCGTGCCACGAGTAGACCTGATACCCCGAGCTGCCGTTGTCCCAGATGGGCGGCACGGTGACCGACAGCAGTTTGCCGTTGGCGTGCAACGATGCGCCGAGATCGATGACGAACTGTGCCCATGCCGGGCGGGTGGTGACCCAGCTGCTGCGGCCGTCGTTGAACGCGAATCCCTCGTAGTCCAGATCGATGCCGTCGTAGTTGCGGCCGACGACCAGAGCGGTGATGGCGGCGACGTGTGCGGCTCGCTGGACCGGATCGGCCAAGATGCCGGCCATCGCCAGCTTGCCGGTGCCATCGGTGATGCTGGGTATCACCGGCAGGCCATTGGCCCGTAGCGCGTTGACCGCGGCGGCCAGCGATGCCTCGCTGCCACTGGTCGCGATCGTCGATGCGCCGACCGCACTGAACCCGAAGGGCGACATGTCGGCGAAGACCGGATACGCCAGCGCACGAGTGCCATCGCTGACCACCGCGCTGGACCAATTGGGGATCCATCCGCTGACGAAGCGACCGGGTGCCACGGCGGCTGCATCACCGTGCCATGGCAGCGACGATGCCGTGACGGCCATCAGAATCAGCGCGGCCGCGCTCGTGACGAGGGACCTGGCCGAGTGACGCACTGAGAGGACGCTAGTAGCGCTTGCTCGACCGTTGTCCGCGGCCGCATGCGCCTCGGGCAGTCCGTGCTTGCGTCATGGCCGTCCGTTTGGGTGACGGTTGCTACCCGTCAGTAACGTTCCGCGGATGCCGCAGAGCTCGATGGACCATGTCAGGGACGCGATTCAGGCCGATGCGTCCAGCGCCGAGTTCGCGGCGCTGGCCATTCCCGACAGCTATCGCGGTGCGCACGTGTTGAAGACCGAGCAAGAGATGTGGGCGGGTGTCGCCTCGAACGACAAGGACCCTCGGCAGAGCTTGCACGTGGGCGATGTGCCCACACCCGAGCTGGCGCCCGACGAGGTGTTCGTGGCGGTCATGGCCAGCAGCATCAACTTCAATACGGTGTGGACGACCATCTTCGAGCCGATCAGCACGTTCGGGCCGATGGCCCGGCTGGCTCGCGAGAGCGAGTGGGCCAAGCGTCACGACCAGCCGTATCAGGTGGTCGGCAGCGATGCGGCCGGCGTGGTGCTGCGCATCGGTTCGGCGGTTCGAAACTGGAAACCCGGTGATCGGGTCACAGTGCATTGCAATCACGTCGACGATCAAGACCACAGCGCTCACGACGACTCGATGATGGCCGCCAATCAACGCATCTGGGGCTACGAGACCAACTTCGGCGGTCTGGCCGATCTCGCCGTGGTGAAGGCGAACCAGCTGATGCCGAAGCCGGCGCATCTCACGTGGGAGGAAGCCGCGGTCAATGCGCTGTGCAACAGCACCAGCTACCGCATGTTGGTCGGGCGCAATGGCGCGCGCATGAAGCAGGGCGACGTCG
Organism: Acidimicrobiaceae bacterium; assembly: GCA_031380045.1. Lineage (GTDB taxonomy): Bacteria > Actinomycetota > Acidimicrobiia > Acidimicrobiales > Ilumatobacteraceae > VFMC01. The sequence goes on along the minus strand of JANNFQ010000461.1, from coordinate 4,271 downwards.
TGTTGATCTGGGGCGCAACCGGCGGCATCGGCGCCTAAGCCGCGCACTACGTGTTTAACGGCGGCGGCATTCCGGTGTGCGTGGTCAGCTCGGCCGACAAGGCGGGCATCTTGCGCAAGATGGGTGTCGAGGCGATCATCGACCGTCGCGCCGCCGGGTATCAGTTCTGGAAGGACGAACACACCCACGACGAAAGCGAATGGCGTCGGTTGGGCAAGGACATTCGTGATCTGGTCGGCGAAGACCCCGACATCGTGTTCGAGCATCCGGGCCGGTCCACGTTTGCGGCTTCGATGTATGTCGTCAAGCGAGGCGGCACCGTGGTCACGTGCGCGGCGACCAGTGGGTTCATGATGGAGTTCGACAACCGCCACTTCTGGATGCGGTTGAAGCGTCTGGTCGGTTCGCACTTCGCCAACTACAAAGAAGCGTGGGAAGCCAACCGGTTGATCAGCAAGGGCATGATCCACCCGGTGCTCAGCCAGGTGTTCGCGCTGGAGCAGACAGGCGAGGCCGCATATCAGGTGCACCACAACATGCACGAGGGCAAGATCGGCGTGCTGTGCCTGGCCCCCGAAGCCGGCCTGGGTGTCTCCGACCACGAACTGCGCGACAAAGTAGGCGACAAGCTCCACCTGTTCCGCCGCTGACGCGGGCTCTGGTCGAATTCGATCGCGTCGAAGCTGATCAGGCTGCGATAACGACGATCAGATCAGCGTCGATGATCTCTCGATCGCGGGTGACGATAGCGCCGTCCAAACGAAGGGCTTGTGCGATCAGCATCCGGTCGAAGGGATCGCGATGGGCCCAGTCAAGATTGGCTGCACGATGGGTGTCATCGACGCTGATTCCGAGTGATCGAATCTGGTGTGTCGAGAGCGCAGCGAACAACAACCGCACGTCGAGATCGATTCGGCCCTGCGCGGCTTTGATGGCGAGCTCCCAAGCGCTGACAACCGACACGTAGGCCTCGGTCGATGGATCGCCAATGAGCGCGATGACGTCGATGGAGAGTTGGTTCCGGTCGGACGCCCACCACAACGCGATGTGCGTATCGAGGAGGAGCCTCACCCGTCGCCGGGTTCGAACAGCTCGGCGAGCGAGTCGTCCTGCCACCAATTCGGGTCGTGAACAACGACCTGACCTTGGAAGAATCCCGGTTCGCGAGGCCGAAGGGCGCAGATCTTGGCGACCGGACGGCCGTTGCGCGACACGATGACCTCATCACCGGCTTCGGCCTGTCGCAACAGATCGGACAGGTTGGCCTTTGCTTCAGCGACGCTCACCTGAATGGTCATGATGACCAGACTAGTCATTTCTCCAGCGTTGCGGGCACGACGGAGGCGATGATGCCGTCGGCGCCTCGTGAGAGCTCGGGAGCGATGCTCAGATGGCCCCACCATCCGTTGTCGCCCGTGTCCCACGTGACCTCGACGCGGTTGTCGTCCATCAGCGCGGCGTACCCGGGCACCCCGGCAACGGTGACATCGATGATGTTCGCGGCGGCGATCAGGTCGTTCATCGCGGCACCTCCGCGATCGATCCACACCCTGACCAGACCGGTGTCGTTCTGGTAGTCCTGGAGGACGACGTCGCTGGGCGCCCCCCCGGACAGTGATGAGACCGTGGGATCAGCGATGACGATGGGCAAGCCCGATCCGGCCTGTGCGGTAAGAACTGTCGAGACGAACGTGTCTCGATCGAGGCCTTGGCTGCGGAACAGCCATGCCGTGCCATCGCTGTGAAACCAACGGATCTCGAAGCCATGGTCCAGCGGAACGCCGTCGAGGTTCGGTCGGAGGAAGGAGGCCGTTCCGTCGCGCACATCGATCTGTTCCGAGGTGTAGTCACCCTCGATTCCAGCGGAGAGCTCGGGGTTGTAGACGACTGTCAGGAAGCCGCGCACGCCGCCATTGGTCACCGTGTAGGCACCTTGGTACAGCACGTTCGAGTCGGTGGAGGCGGTCTGCTGGAAGATCTCCCCGGGAACGAAGTCCGGCATCTCTAGCGTGAACCACGGAGGCGATGGCTCACCGAGGATCGTGGTCGAGGTAGCGGCAACTTCTGCCGGGAACGTTGTCGTCGGGTCGGCGATTGCGGTCGCTGGGGGAGCGGGAGCGGCGGCGGGGTCGTCGGCCGAGCGTCGGCTGATCGCGAAGCCGGCGCCACCGACCAGCAGTGCGGTTGCCGCGGCGATGCCCAACCATCGACGAGGGACCTCGCGTCGCGGGTGCAGGGGAATCAGACCTTCGTCCTCGACGCCGGCTGCCACCTCGTCCAACGCCGAACGCATTCGGGCAATCACTCGATCGTCGTTCGGTTCGTCGTTCGGTTCGTCGTTCATTCGGCGATCTCCTGTTTCAGCGCGGCGATGCCGCGGTGTACCAGCACCCGCACGGTGGTCGGCGCACAGCCGAGTGCTTCGGCGATCTGCTGGTCGGTCCAATCGGCCCAGTACCGCAACGTCACCGCAGCGCGTTGCTTGTACGGCAACGTGGTCAGGGCGTCCAACATCTCGTCGGTCGCCGGCGTGTACGACGTGGGTTCGCCGGCGGTGGCGCGACGGATGCGACGCACCTCGCGCGCATGCGAGCGATGCCACGAGGCGGCTCGGTGCACGACGGTTCGCCTCAGATATCCGCCTGGATTGTCGATCTTGGCGAGCCGCGACCCGACCGCTGCCAGCGAGTCCTGCGCCAGTTCTTCGGCCACTTGCCGATCACCCACCAGCGCAACCGCCCATCGGATCGCGTCGGTGCGATGAGCGCGATAGAACTCGTCGAACGCCGCAGTGCCCGGCTTGGTCGTCGAGGTCATCATGCGCAGTCTGACGCCGCTGCTCGCCGTTCTGTTTCAGCCGGCGTGCACGACAGTTGGCGCAGGCCCGGTGCGGGGCGGCAACATGCATGCATGCTGCTGACCGAAATCGATCACGTTGCCATCGCCGTCAAGGATCTCGAGGCGGCCATCGACTACTACCACCGAGCATTCGGCGCCGAGGTCGAGCACCGCGAGATCGTGGAGAGCGACGGTGTCGAAGAGGCGCTGCTGAAGGTGGCCCAGAGCTACGTGCAACTGCTGACGCCCACTCGTGACGACAGTCCGGTGGCCAAGGCGATCGAAAAGCGCGGCGAAGGCCTGCACCACATCGGGTACCGGGTCGCCGATTGCGGCGAGGCATTGGCCAGCATGATCGCCGCCGGCGCCACCCCCATCGACAAGGCGCCGCGCCCCGGCAGCCGTGGCACGACTGTGGCGTTCATCCATCCGAAGGGCAGCTTCGGCACCCTGATCGAGTTGGTCCAGGAATGACGCGGGCGGATCTGGTCAACCGATCCATTCGACGTCGACCCCGACAGCGGAGTACGTCGAAAGCGCCCGGACGTCGAGACTGATCAGCCGAAGGCCGGCAACGCGAGCCGATTCGGCAACGAGGCCGTCATAGGTCCCGCCCCCTGAGATCCCAGCAGCGTTCAATCGTTCGAGGAGCGGCCACAGCCTGCGCGCGGGAAGCGCGATCGGCTGATCATGAAAGGCCTGTGACAGCGCCTCTATTGCGATGGACGGTTCGAGTCCACGCGAGCGCGGCAGCCGGGTCAGCACCGAATAGCTCTCGACGAGTACGTGCGCTACAACTCGTGGACGATCGGCCAAGACCCGTCGCGCCCGATCGTGATCGGGGTGCCAGCTCGAGAGCCCGGCGACGACGACAGATGTGTCGGGAGTGTCTCCCGTCATCGACGAAGGTCGTCGATGAGCTCTCGAACGTCCTCACGCGAGATCGGCGCCACTGGCTCGGTCGGCGTGATGACCAGAACGCCGTCGACCTCGACAAGGTGAGCCTTGATGGGCTCCGGCTCGATCTCCAACCTCCCGTCGCGGACTTGGGCCAGTAGCGGTTGTCCCGGTTCCACGCCCAAGTGGTCGCGAAGGGCCTTCGGTACCACGATGCGACCCGCACGATCCATGGTGACCACGTGGCGACGAGACATGGCAGAAATCTACCAGGAAAATGCCATCTGTCACTCGGCTTCTAGGATGAGGCCCTTCAGGTACTCGGCTTCCGGGAACGACAGCGGCACTGGGTGATCGCTGGGTTGTCCCAACCGGCCCATGATCCGAACGGTGCGTCCAGCATCGAGCGCGGCGCCGGCGATGACCTTCTGGAACAGCTCGGCCGACATCGCGCCGCTGCAACTGAACGTCAGCAGCGTGCCCCCCGGCGCCAGCAGCTTGATGGCCAACAGGTTCAGGTCTTTGTACGCACGTGT
>JANNFQ010000459.1:0-4327 GCA_031380045.1 Acidimicrobiaceae bacterium | reverse complement strand
GTTTGTTCGTTGTTGCGGTCAGTGTGTTGGCCTTGATTCCAACTGCGGCCGCACCAACGGTTGTCGTCGCAGCAGTACCGCCGCAGTTCATCGTCGGCACGACGAATGACCTGACATCAGCAGCGTCGTGCACTACCGGCGTCGCGACGGCCTCATGCTCGTTGCGCGCGGCAGTCGCCGCTGCGAACGCGTCCACCGGTGCGACGATCACTGTTCCTGCGGGCACATATCTCTTGAATGGCGGGGCCGGCGCCGACACAGGCGACCTCGACCTGACCAAGCCCGTCACGATCGTTGGCGCGGCGAAGCCCAGCGGAGCTGCGGCCACCAGCATCGTCGCGTCGGGCGATCGCGTCTTCGATCTCGCGTCCACGGCCACCACGGTCACCCTGCGCGGCCTTCGGTTGTCCGGCGGAGCTGTCGGCAACAACAACGGTGGCGGCATCCGCACCGCGGCCGGCACCAACCTGACCCTCCTCGAGAGCACCGTCGCGGCCAACAGCGCGAAAGAGGGCGCTGGCGTGCACAACTCGGGCACGCTGCTGGTCGACCGCAGCACACTCTCGGCGAACACGTCGTCGGGCAAGGGTGGCGGTCTGTTCAACGCCGGCACCGCGACGGTTCGAAACTCGACCATCAATGGCAACACGGCCGGCGGTGGCGGCGGCATTGCCAGCAGCGGTTCGGTGCTCATCGCACACTCGAACATCACCGACAACAACTCCAACAACTCCAACGGTGGCGGCATCTATCGCGTCGGTGGAGCGTTCACGTTGAAGAGCTCGATCATCGCCGACAACAACGCACCCACGGCGCGAGACTGCTACGGCACGCCGACGTTCCAGGGTGTCAACCTGGTCGAGAGCACACCCGGCTGCACCCCCGTCGGCACGGTGATCCAGCTCGACCCCGCGCTCGACCCGTTGGCCGACAACGGCGGTCCCACGCTGACGCAGATGCTGCGTCTGGGCAGCCCGGCGATCGACGCGACGCCATGCGACCCGGCCATCGTGATCGACCAGCGCAACATCGCCCGGCCGTCGGGAGCGGCATGCGATCTCGGCGCGGTCGAGCTTGCGCCGTTGTCGTTCAGCCTCTCGCTGGCTGCAACGCCGGCGCAGGTGAACGTCGGCGTGCAGACCGTGCCGATCTCGAACATCCCCACTTCGGTGCTCGCGACCGCCTATCCGGCATCGACCACCAGTTCCACCGCCGACACAGCGCTGGCGCGCATCGCCCTGGCGCGCATCGCCCTCGCCCGCATCGACGTCGAGAACACCGCGCTGGCGCGCATCGCGTTGGCACGGATCATGCTCGACGACATCGCGCTGGCGCGCATCAGCATGGCCGACACTGCGCTTGCCCGCATCCTCATCACCGAAGTCGACGTCGATGGTGGTTGGGACGCGTTGCTGCTGGGTTCGACGTTGGCGGGTGTTCCGCTGCAGACGCTCACCATGGCCGACGTGCTCGCCGATCCCGTGGCCGGACCACGTCTGCAGGCGCTCGACCTGACCAAGCTGGACGTCGACTCCACACTGCTGGGCGAGATCCCACTGGTGCTGTTCGCCTTTGCCGGACAGACGTTCAACACGCTGACGCCTGATTCCGCCAGCACGGTTCCCGCGCTCGACCAGTGGGCGGCGATCCTCGGCGTGCCTGCCGCCGACCTCAGTGGCAGGACACCGCTGTCCACTGCACTCGCCCGCATCGATGTGACCGACGCTGCGCTCGCCCGCATCGCCCTGGCCCGTATCGACCTGCTCGCCTCTGCCCTGGCGCGCATTGCCCTGGCTCGCATCGATGTCAACAACACGGCACTGGCCCGCATCGCTCTGGCTCGCATCGACCTGGGCAACACCGCACTGGCCCGCATCGCCCTGGCCCGCATCGCCCTCGCCCGCATCGACCTCGACAGCATCGCCCTGGCTCGCATCGCCCTGGCTCGCATCGACATCGCCAACACGGCCCTTGCCCGCATCTCGCTCGGCGGCCTCTCGGCGTCCAGCCTGGCCACGTTCGTCGACTGCACCAGGCTCAGCTGCACCACTGGCACGCTTGGTCAGGCGGCAGCCGCTGGCGCCATCCTGCCCAACGCAACGATCAGTACGTTGATCCTGGCCCTGCAGGGCACCGCATCCGATGCGCAGATCGGCGACCTGTTGACGGCAGCGAACCAGGCAATGACAGCCGACGGCATCGAGCTGGCCGACCTGCTTCGGCTGCTCGCCGGCTCGCCGCTTAATGGATTCACGCTCGCCGATCTGTTCCCTGCGCTGTTCGCCGACGCTGACCTGCCCTGGCAGGACATCAACCTCGAGGCGACACCGCTGCAGAACCTCGGCTCGCCGCTCGTCGCGCCGGCCACATTCACGACCACCGTCACAGTGGGCAACGCGACGCCCAACGTCTCGGTCTCACTCACGCTTCCTGCCGGCTTCGCCGCAGTGCCCGGCAGTGCCACCTTCGATGCCAACGGACCGGCCGCACCGGCTCCGGTCAGCCTGCTGCTTCCGGCCGTGACGGTTGCGGGCGCAACGCTGACGTTCGGTCTCGGCGCTGTCTCGCCGGGAACGCACACGCTGACGGTGCAGGCCCGTGCCGGCATCCGTACGGGCGTCGTCGAGGCAACCGTCAATGGCACTGCCACCGCCGGGGCGGTCTCTCGAACAGCCACATCGAACGCTCAGATCGAGGTCATCGAGAACGCAGACAGCTCGTTCGGACCGCTCAGTTCCGACTCGTTGTACGTCGGCCACCTCGTGTCCGCCGGCGACGACGACACCTACACCACAACCTTCCAGGTCACCCCCGAACAGGCAGCCGATGGCCGCAAGGCCAGCGTGTACCTCTCGAATCTGGACACCGACTACGACCTGGCCGTCTTCGGCCCCACATCGGCACCGCTCCGCGGACAACCGATCGAAGGACTCATCCCCGTCGATGACCACCAGATCGGCTCCGATCCCACGTCCGAGGCTGTCGCGCCCGACGCCCAGTTCGACATTCCGCTGTCGGCACCGGCCGGATCGGCATTGGTCGGGCTGTCGTCCAACCGTTCGAACACAGCTGAACGCGTCGACCTGGGCAACCTTCGTGCCGGCACGTACACCATCCAGGTCTCCGGGTACAACGGTGCGTTCTCCGATCTTCCGTTCACGCTGCGCGTCCGCACCCAGTCGCTCGGCCTGCTTCCGTGCGCCGCCGCAAACTTCGGCGCGAAATCGACGGCCACGATCGCCCCGACACTCCCGGCAGGTATGGACACGCTGTTCGTCGTGCCGACGAACCGCCTCCGGCAACTGTGGGGCGACGCCGAAACGACTGCGCTCATGAATCGGCTGCAGACCTTCGTGACCGCCCAGCCCGGTGGTGTCGTCGCGGGAGTCTTGCCCGTGGACGGGTCGTACGACGCATGGGACGCAAACCGTTGTTCACCCGACGCGGCCAACGACGTGGCTCGCCAGATCGGCGCGGCGATCGACGCAGTGCAGGCCGCCAATCCCACGCTGCAGCACCTCGTCCTGATCGGTGACGACACGGCACTGCCCTTCTTCCGGGTCAGTGACGGCACGGCCACCGCGAACGAGTCGAACTACGCCGAGGGGTTCTCCGACAACAATCGCTTGGTCGGCAGCCTGGCCCGCGGCTTCATCCAGACCGACGACCCCTACGCGACCGCGCGCGGCATCTCGCTGAGTGGCCGCGAGCTGTTCGTGCCGCAGCTCGCCATGGGGCGCCTCGTCGAGTCGAAGGACGACATCGTCAAGGCTCTCGACACGTTCACCCAGTACAACGGTCAGCTCGACCCGGCGACCACCAGCTCGGCGTTGGTCACCGGCTACGACTTCCTGACCGACGGATCCAACACCGTTGCCGATGAACTGGCGGCCGACGGCTTCGCGACGAACCGACTGATCAACGAGACCTGGAACACCACCGACCTCACCAACGCATTGGTGGCCGCCGACCCCGACGTTGCCTCGGTCAACGCCCACTTCGATCACAACCGTGCGCTGCCCGCCGATCAGAACGCCGCCGGAACGCAGGGCGACCTGTTCACCACCACCGACCTGCCGTCCGACGACAGCTTCGCCAACGGGCTGTTCTTCAGCATGGGCTGCCACGGTGGTCTCAGCGTGTCCGACATCGAGCTCAGGCTGCCGGCCGAGTCGACGGATTGGGCGCAGTCGTTCTCCGCACGTGGCGCGCAGTGGGTCGCCAACACCGGCTTCGGCTACGGCGACACCGAGCTCGTCGCGTACTCCGAGCGTCTGATGGCGCTGTTCGCCAGGGAGTTGGCTGTCGACGGGTCGTTGACCACCGG
>JANNFQ010000451.1:0-1694 GCA_031380045.1 Acidimicrobiaceae bacterium | reverse complement strand
TGGACGCAGACGAACTGTTCACCGACGAGTACCTGTTGGACCGTCCGTTGCTGCGCGCCATTCGCCACGCCGGACCGCGCCCGGTGGTACTGCTGGTGGACGAGATCGACCGGGCCGATGACGAGTTCGAAGCATTCCTGTTGGAGCTGCTGGCCGAGTCATCAGTGACGATTCCCGAGCTGGGAACACTACGCGCTGCGCATCCTCCGATCGTGGTGCTGACGTCGAATCGCACCCGCGATCTGCATGACGCCTTGAAGCGACGTTGTCTGTATCACTGGATCGACTATCCCGACCTGGCCCGATCGGTCGAGATCGTGCGCGCTCGCGTGCCATCGTCGAACCGGTTGCTGGCCGAGCAGATCGCAGCCGCGGTGGCGCGGCTGCGCTCGCTGGATGTCCAGAAGCCGCCGGGCATCGCCGAGGCGATCGGCTGGGTGGCCGCGCTGGATGTGCTGGGCATCGCGCGACTGGATGCTGGCTCTGCCGAACGCACCATCGGCTCGGTGCTGAAGTACCGCGAAGACGCAGTGGTGGCCGCCGAACGCGGATACGCGTGGGTCGCAGACGGATGAATGTGTCGGCCCGATGAGCGGGGCCGGTACACGCGCCGATTCCGATGTCGACGTGGCACTGCTGGCAGGCACGTTCGGCGACCTGTTGCATCGAGCCGGTGTTGCGACAACGCCTGAACGAAGCGGCCGTTTCGCCGACATCATCGGCCTGGTCGCGCCCGCAACGACGGCCGAGCTGTACTGGGGTGCGCGCCTGGCGTTCGTGATCGATCGTCGTGATGTGGAGATGTTCGACAGCGTCTTCGCGCAGGTGTTTCGGGGGCTGGTCGACATCGCCGATGTGGTCCGCAACCCCGATGCGCCGGGCACCAACCCCACAACGGGTGGCGACGCTTCGGCGCCGGCGATGGCACCACCAGCGACGGATGGCGACAGGCGGACGAAGCCGGGCGTTTCATCGCCCGGTTCCGCGACCGACGACGAAGATCTCGATGACGATCGTGTCGATGACGACGATGGAAACGAGCACTTGCTGGCCGCGGCTGCGGCTCGCGAGGTGATGTCGACGATCTCGTTCGGCGCGTGCACGCCCGATGAGTTGCAGCACTTGGGCCGGTTGATCGCCCGGCTGACCGTCGTGCCGCCGACGCGACCGGGGCGTCGCACCAGCCGCCATTCGCACCGGGGCGACGTCGACTGGCGATCGACCCTTCGCCGTGCGCGCCGCACGGGCGGCGACCCGACTCGCCCGATTCATCGCCGACGCGTCCGCCGGCCGCGACGCATCGTTCTGATCGCCGACGTGTCGGGTTCGATGGAGGCCTACGGTCGGGCGTACCTGTACCTGCTCCACGGCGCAGTGCGGGCGGTGCGCGCGGAAGCGTTCGTGTTCGCGACCCGACTGACCAGGTTGACCCGGCAGTTGGCCGCCCAAGATCCGGCCCTCGCTCTGGCAACGGCCATGGCCGCCGCCCCAGATTGGTCAGGTGGCACACGCATCGGGGAAGCACTCGCCGACTTCAACGATCGGTGGGGTCGGCGCGGTGTGGCGCGCGGCGCAGTAGTGGTGATCGTGTCGGACGGGTGGGAAGCCGGCGATGTGGCGGTGCTGGCCCGCGAGATGGAACGGCTGTCGCGATTGGCGCATCACATCGTGTGGGTGAACCCTCGTCGCCAGAG
>JANNFQ010000442.1:0-4928 GCA_031380045.1 Acidimicrobiaceae bacterium | reverse complement strand
GACGATGGACTCGGCCGTGCCCATGTCGGCCTTGGGCATGGTGAAGCTGATGTCGGTGGCGCCATGGTGGCTGGTGTTCTGCACGATCATGTCGACGTTCACGTTTGCCTGCGCCAGCGGTTCGAACAGCGCGGCCGAGATGCCGGGGCGGTCGGGTACGGCCACGATCGTCACCTTCGACTCGGTGGTATCGGTGACGACACCGGAGATGATGGGTCTTCCACGCTGGGCTCCTGATCGGTGATCCATGTGCCGGGCTCCCACGTGAAGGCGGAGCGAACATGGAGGGGGACGTTGTGGTTGCGGGCGAACTCGACGCTGCGCAGCGCCAGCACCTTGCTGCCGGCGCCGGCCATCTCGAGCATCTCGTCGAAGTTGACGTGGCTGAGTTTGCGGGCCTGCGGCACGATGCGCGGGTCGGCGGTGAACACGCCGGTGACATCGGTGTAGATCTCGCAGATGTCGGCCTGCAACGCCTTGGCCAGTGCCGACGCCGTGAGGTCACTGGCCCCGCGGCCCATCGTGGTGATCTCGCGGTCGGTGCTGACCCCTTGAAAGCCGGCGACGACGGCGACCTTGCCCTGGGCGAGCGCCTCGCGCACGCGGTCGCCCCTGACCTCGACGATCTTCGCCTTGCGGTGGACCGTGTCGGTGATGATCCCGACCTGGCTGCCGGTCAGGCTGATCGCCTCGACCCCGAGCTCGGCGAGCGCCATCGACACAAGCGCCGCAGACACCCGCTCGCCAGTCGTGAGCAGCATGTCCATCTCTCGGCCGGGCTGGGTGCCCGACACGCTGTCGGCGAGCGCGATGAGGTTGTCGGTGGCCTTCCCCATGGCGCTGACGACCACCACGACGTCGTTGCCGTGACGCTTGGTGAACGCGACATGCTCGGCGACGGCACGGATGCGGTCGGGATCGGCGACGGACGTGCCGCCGTACTTCTGAACGATCAGTGCCACGGGTTGGACAGGTTACCCAGCAGATCCGCTTCGGACGGCCGCAATCCGTCTCGAACTGAGCTACGTGCGATGCGAGCTGTTGAGGTCGATCATTCGTCGACGATTGAGCGGCAGGCTGGGTGTCGTCGACAGCGTCACTGCCCAGGCGGTCGCGGGAGTGATCCGCGCCCTGCTCGGACACTGAACGAGACCTTCGTCAACTTCCGGGTCACGCCAATCGCCTCGGGATAGCGTCGACCGTCGTGCTGGGCCGCTTCCTCGACGATTCCTTCGCGCCCGAAGTCCGCGCCGACGTGACCGCACTGACGGTCGCCCGACTGTCGGCCAACACGTGCTACCGCTACAGCGCACCCTTCCTGGCCACCATCGCGCGTGGGCTGGACATCTCACTACAGCAGATCGGCGTGGCCCTGGCCATCGCCGAGCTCTCGTGCCTGCTGTCGCCGTTCGTCGCCCGACTGGTCGATCGCATGGGGCATCGCCCATCGATGGTCGGTGGTCTGCTGGGCATGGGCCTGGGCACCCTGCTGGCGGCAGGCAGCCAGGGTGCGGCCACGTTCGCCATCGCGCTGGTCACGCTCAGTCAAAGCAAAGTGGTCTTCGATATCGGCCTGGGGTCGTGGATCGCCACCCACGTTCCCTACGAGCGGCGCAGCGTGGTGGTGGGCCTGACCGAGACATCGTGGGCACTGGGTCTGCTGGTGGGTGTCAGCCTGATGGGGCTGGTCACCGCCGCCACCAGTTGGCGGGTCGCCTACCTGCTGGCCACCGCGGGCGTGGTGACGATGGCAACGATCGTGGCCGCCCGCATCACGCGCGCTGCCGCAGTTCCGGCAGCCGACGGACCTCCTCGCCCTCGCACGGCTCGACTGGTCTTGGGGCGAACGGGTTGGCTGGCGGTTGGCGGATCGCTGACCCTGATGGCGTCGAGTCAGTGCCTGTTCGTGACGTTCGGTGGCTGGTTGGAAGACTCGTTCGACTTCACACCGGCGGCGCTGTCGGCGGTGACCTTCGCGTTGGGCCTGGGCGAGTTGGCGTCGTCGATCACGTCTGCGCGACGCACCGATCGATGGGGGAAAGAGCGCAGCACCGCACTGGGTGCGGGGCTGATGATCCCCAGCGCGTTGGCGCTGGCGGTGTGGCACCAGCATCTGGCCGTCGGTCTGGTGGTGCTGGTGATCGCCGTGGTCGGGTTCGAGTTCGCGATCGTCAGCGCGCTGGCCATCGCCAGCCAGCTGGTGCCGGCCTCGCCCGCCCGTGGGCTGGGGATGATGATCGGCGCCGGCACCTTGGGCCGAGCGCTGGCATCGATCCCGGCGACCCGCCTGTACGAGCGCAGCGGCATCGGTTGGCCAGCCGCCATGAGCGCCACCTTCGCCACGTTCACCATGGCGGCGATGGTGCTGCGCGGTCGTGCCCTCGCCCGGCCCTGAGCCGGCGCCAACCCTGATCCGGCCCCAGCGCTATCCTCGGTCAGCGCCGATCCCCACGACGCACAAACGCTCCGCGCCTTTGTTCGCTCACACAAACCCGATCGCCTCGGTCTGCGTGAGCTCGCAAACCGACCGCGTGTTTGTGCGCTCACGCAGACCTCATCGAGCGAGCGGCGGGCGAACCGATCGACCGGTCGGGCGGGCAGATCCCGCCAGCGAATCGACAACTTTCGTTGTCTCAGACGACAACCACAGTTGTCGATTCGCTGGAGAGACACGCCCCGGACGGTCTGCGGCCCCGGGTCGGCACCCCACCGCCCGGCCTTCTCGCACACAGCTGGCTGCACAGGCCTCGTCGTCCTGGAAGCTGCCACTGCGTGGCGACGCGCGGCCCGGGCATCGCAGACATACGCTCGCGACGTGACCTCCGTGCTGCTGGTCGAAGACGATGAACGGGTCAGCCAGCCGCTGGTTCGGCTGTTGCAGCGCGAGGGTTTCCACGTGACGCATGTGGCCACCGGGCACGGCGGCTTGGCGGCGGCCCGCGAATTGGCGCCCGATCTGGTGCTGCTGGACCTGTCGTTACCCGACCTCGACGGCTTGGAGGTGTGCCGGTCGCTGCGCGCCACACACCCGGCGATGCCGATCGTCATGCTGACCGCGCGCGGCGAAGAGGTGGACATCATCGTCGGCCTCGATGCCGGTGCCGACGACTACATCGCCAAGCCGTTCCGGGTGGGCGAGTTGGTGGCGCGCATCCGCGCTCGGCTGCGCATCTCGGCGGCCGCAGGGAGCGACGAATCGAGCGCGCCGGCGAGCTCGGCGAGCTCGACCAGCTCGATCGGGCTGCACGTGGACGCCATCGCCCGGCGGGTGTGGATGGACGGTGGCGAGATCATCGTCAGCCCAAAGGAGTTCGACCTGCTGGCCTACCTGTGGCAGCACCGCGGCGCCACTGTGCGCCGCGAGCAGATCATGAGCGATGTGTGGGACGAGCACTGGTGGGGATCCACCCGCACCCTTGATACCCACGTGGCGGCGCTTCGCCGCAAGCTGGGCGATGTCGGCGACCCGCCGCAGCTGATCACCACCGTGCGCGGCGTCGGTCTGCGCCTCGAGGACATCTGAACCGTGCGTCGGCGGCTGGTCATCGGCACGGTGTTGGTCATCGTCGCCGTTCTGGCCGCGCTGGTTCCCCCGGTCGTGGTGCTGCTGCGTCGCGCCGCCGAACGCGAGCTGGAGGTGCGACTCAGCAGCCAGGCCTCGAGCCTCAGCACTGCGATTGCCGACGACATCATCTCGGGGCAATCGGTCACCGCTGCAGACGTGGCTCGGTTCGTGCCGGCGGGCGATCTGCTGGTCATCACCGAGAGCGACGGCACGGTGATCCTGCGGTTCGGCGACTCGTCGGGCGGATCGATCCGAGGCTCGGCGAGTGGGCCCGGTGGTTCGCTCGTCACGATGTCGACCGGCGACGAGGCACTGAACCGCCGGGTACGCACACCGCTGATGCTGCTGGCCGGTTTTGCTGTCGCGGCGATCGCCTTGGGAGCGGCGCTGGCGGCAGCGATGGGCGCCCGGCTGACCCGCCCACTGGAACATCTGGCGACCGCCGCCGACCGACTGGGTGCCGGCGACTTCTCGACGGCGGTCCCGCCACCGTCGGGCATCCGCGAGATCGATGGCATCGGTGCTGCGCTTGGTTCCAGCACGCAACGCGTGGATCAGATGCTGACCGCCGAACGCAGCTTCACCGGCGACGCCACTCATCAGCTGCGCACGGGCCTCACCGGCATCGGCCTGCAACTCGACCTGCTCAGCTCGCATACCGATCCCGAGGTGCGCATGGATGCCCTACGGGCCCGCAGCCAGGTGGAACGATTGAGCGACACGTTGGATGAGTTGCTGGCGCTGTCGCGGGGCGGGGCGGGCGAGCAACGGGTCGACCTGGACCTTGCGGTGCTGATCGGCCACCACGTCGACGACTGGCGACCGCGGCTGCAACATGCCGGCCGTGCCGCCGATCTGCACCGACGAACCACCCTCGTGCGGGCAACACCGGGGTTCGTCGGGCAGATCGTCGACATCCTCCTCGACAACGCCATCCGGCATGGCCGGGGTGTTATCGAGGTCGAGGTGGGCGAGCGGCGGGTGGTCGTGCGCGATACGGGTTCGGTGGACCGCGAGCGGGTCGCCCAGGCGTTCCGGGTCGAGGCGCCACCCACCGAGCCGCACGGCCGCGGGCTGGCCTTGGCGCAGCGACTGGCCCGAGCCGACGGTGGCAGCCTGGAACTGAGCACGGCGTCGCCGACCACGTTCGAGCTGCGCTACCCCGACCGGAGCGATGAGACGAGAACAGACGGGTGACACTCATCGCTCATCGCGCCGGCGGGTGGGGAGAACAAGCGGCCGACCACGGGAGTCACGCTTCGTGCGATCCGAGCGCAGCGGTGACGGTGACGTCCTGCGTGCCACGGTGCACCGTGATCGTGACCTTGTCGTCGGGCTGATGACCCGACAGCGCCGTGCCGAC
>JANNFQ010000428.1:0-5396 GCA_031380045.1 Acidimicrobiaceae bacterium | reverse complement strand
AACGTCTGCAGCGACGGTATCGACTCGGGAAGTTTGGCCGCAGGCGGCGTGGGCGTGGCGAGCTCGGGTATCGCCGCCGGCACCACAAAGGTGGTCACCGGTTTTTCCACTTCGGTAGCCAGCACCGGCGGCATCACCGATGGCGTGGGTATTTCCTCGATGGACTTGAGGGGCGCTGGCGACGCCGATTCGCTGATAGGCGCATCCGCCAGCGGTGGCGGCGCGGGCCATGCGCATGTACAGCAGGCTGCGCATCGCCGACCGCATGAACCCACCGTTCAACCTGATCATCTCGAACGTGCCCGGGCCGGCGACACCGCTGTACTCGGCCGGCGCGCAGCTGAAGCACTTCTATCCGGTCAGCGCGCTGGCCGATGGGCAGGGGCTGAACATGACGGTGCAGAGCTACAACGGCAACCTCGACTTCGGTTTCATCGCCTGCCGCGATCTGGTGCCCGACCTGTGGTCGATGACCGACATGCTGCAGGACAGCATGCAGGAACTGCTCGACGCCGCCGGCTGACATGCTGGCCGCGCAGGGTGCCGCCGTCGACCCGATGCACCGATCGGGGCTTGGGCCTGTCGGCTTCGGCACGGTGGAGGTGGACTTCTCGACACGGCCCTGCTCCACAAACGTCCGTGCACCGATCGGGAGCTTGGGCATGTCGACATCGACACCGTGGAGGTGGACTTCTCGACACGGCCGTGCTCCACAAGCGGGGCGGGCGGACCCAGGTTCAGGAGGAGGACGTGGTGGCGACGATCTGAGCGGCGATGCGCTCGGCGATCATCACGGTGGGCAGATGCGTGTTGGCACGCGGCGACTGGGGCATGACCGATGCGTCGCACACGACGATGCCGTCGTATCCGATCAGCCGGCACAACGGATCGACCACCGTGCCCATTGCACACGTTCCGGCTGCGTGCACGTAGTCACCCAGCGATGCCCGTACGCCCTCGAGCGATCGGTCGTAGGCAACGACCTGACCGATCGCCCGCATGGCCGGATGCGCCAACGCCTGCTCGGCCTGATCGATGGCCGCAGAGAGCGGCGCCCAGTCTCGCTCGTCGCCGAGCATGGCGAAATCGACCAGGGGGTCGACGGTGGGGTCGGCGTCGGCCAAGCGCACGGTGCCGCGTGAATGACTACGCATCAACGCCGCCATCAACAGACCGAGGTGCGGAAACGAACGATCGACACCGTCGATCGGCAACAACTGGAGGTCGTGATGGCCATGCGGTGACGAGAGTTGGGCAAGGGTGGCGATGGGTAACTGCGCCGGCAGGCGCGGCTGGTGCAACTGGATGGCGATGGGGAACGAAGGATGATCGTGCAGGTTGTCGCCGACGCCGGGCGTGTCGACACCCGACCTCATCAAGATCGCTGGTGAGTGGATCGCTCCGGCGCTGACCACGACCAGATCAGCTTCGATCTCGACGCCGTCTCCCGTGCGCACTCCGGTAGCGCGTCGGCCGTCGAACAGCACACGATCAACAAGGGTGTCGCCCACGATGGCCAGCCCGTCACGGCCTCGCGCCGGTTCGAGGTACGCGTCGTTGACCGACACGCGGCCGCCGTGCACATCGCGGGTCAACGGCACACCCTGGGCGGCAGACTGCACTGCCGTGCCGAGCGCAGTGTTCATCGGGCCCCACTCGCCACGCGGCGCACGGTTCAGCACCAGACGAGTCCGCCTGAACCACGGTTCGACGTGCTGCCACGACCAACCTGCGCAGCCGTGCAGATGCTCCCAATCGTCGTAGTCGCCCGGCTGGCCAGGCAAGGCAACAAGCGCATTGATCGACGACGATCCGCCCACCCCGCGGCCGCGCACGTACTGCCGGGGCGGTTGACCGTGGGCACGGGTCGCCATCAGGTCGGGCCATGTTCTGCCCGCATGACCCATGGCATCGACAAACGACGGGCCATGAAGTGCGGCGGGCACATCGGCCGACCGCTGGTCCGGACCCGCCTCGATCAGGGTGACGACGAATCCGGGGTGCTCACTGAGCCGCGCCGCGATCACGGCACCCGCCGACCCCGCCCCCACGACGACAACCCGAGTCAAGCGACTTCGCTCGCGTTCACGACAACGTGGCGGTGGGCAGCCCGGCCAGATGCGCGGCGTCGCCGAACCGGCGCAGCGACCACATGTTGGCCCGCACCAGTGTGAGCTCGGTGATCGACGTGTTGAGCGTGTTGATCATGAACGCTGCCGTGGGTGGCGCCTTCAGGGCATGGCGCATGACGGCGTCGATGACCCCGCCGTGGCACACCACCAAGATGGTCTGACCCTGTTGCGTGTCGGTGATTCGACGGACGGCGGTGCCCACCCGGAACTGAAACTGCGCCAGTGATTCGCCGCCTGGGAAGGTGACCCCGAACGGATCGTCTTCCCAAGCGGCGGTTCCGTAGCGTTCGACGAAATCGTCCATGGTCATACCGTCGCAGTCGGCCCCTGGATCGTGCTCGCCGAATCCGTCGTCGGTCACCACCTGCGCGCCTGCGAACGCTTGTGCGACGATCTCGGCCGTTTGCCGAGCTCGAGGAAAGTGACTAGAAACGACCAGGTCAGGAGCGAATTCGGGATGATTGAACCAGCGGTCACGCAGCCGCTCGGCCTGCTGAACACCCAACGCCGACAGCCCGCTGCAGGTGCGGTGGCCGCCGATGACCCGGCTGACCGTGCTGACAGATTCGCCGTGGCGGACGTAGATGAAGCGGGTCACGAGGGCATCAGGATACGCCCGCACATCGGGTCTTACTTTTCGTCAAGGCTCGGGGCCGGTCGACGGCGCGAGCCGTATGGTCGAGGGAGTGGAGGTTGTCGATCGGCTCACCATCCAGACCATCGATTCAGACCCCCGCAGCACGGCGCTGATGGCCAGCGCCCACCTGCTCGGATACTCGCAGGTCAGCAACATCGAAGTCGCCGACATCTACTTCGTCTCGGGTCGACTCGACGACGCGGTACGACGTCAGTTGCAGTCGGTGCTCATCGATCCGCTGCTGCAGCAGGGCTTCTGGGGAGCGCCGCCGGCACGTACCGGTGTCATCGAGGCAGCACTGCTACCTGGGGTGACCGACAGCGTCGCAGCCACCGTGCTGGTCGCCGCAGCCACCATGGAACTGCCGGTGCACCAGGCGGCGACAGCGCACCGCTACGTGATCACCACGGTCGACGGCAGCGAGCCGCCCGTCGATCTGCTGCATTCCATGGCCACACGGTGGCTGTCGAACGGGGTCATCGAGCGCGTCGCCATCGGCCAGATCGAACCGGTCTTCGTGCACGCCTCGACGCCAGCACCCCTGGAGCTCGTCGAGGTCCGCGGGCTCGACGACGAACAGTTGCAAGCGTTGAACCGCTCTCGTGGCATGGCGCTGGATCCGGCCGAACTGCGCGTGGTCGCCGATTGGTTTCAAGCTGCCGGCCGCGCCCCCACCGATGTCGAGCTGGAAACCCTCGCTCAGACATGGAGCGAGCACTGCGCCCACAAGACGTTCCGCGCAGCCATCACCCTGCCCGACGGATCGTCGGTCCAACCGTTGCTGGCCCAGTTACGCGACGCCACGGCCGACATCGATGCGCCGTTCGTGCGCAGTGCCTTCGTCGGCAACGCTGGAATCATCTCGTTCGTTCCCGGCATCACCCTCGCGATCAAGGCCGAGACGCACAACCACCCCTCGGCCATCGAGCCGTTCGGCGGCGCCAACACTGGCGTCGGGGGCGTGATCCGCGATGTCATGGGCGCAGCGCACCATCCCATCGCCACCACCGACATCTTGTGCTTCGGCCCGGCCGACCTGCCCCACGACGAAGTGCCCCCGGGCGTCATCCATCCCCGTTTGGTTCGCGAGGGAGTCGTTGCCGGAGTAGCCGACTACGGCAACAAGATCGGGCTGCCCACGGTTGCCGGCGCCGTGCTGTACGACCCCGGCTTCACGGCCAACCCGCTGGTGTTCTGCGGCTGCATCGGCGTCGCCACCGAGCGCCCGCCCCTGACCGGCCCGTTCGCAGGCGATCTGGTGGTGGTGTTGGGTGGTCGGACCGGTCGCGACGGCCTGCGCGGGGCCACGTTCTCCAGCGCCACCATGGATGCCACCACCGGCGACGTTGCCGGCGCCAGCGTGCAGATCGGCGACCCCATCACCGAGAAGCTGCTCATCGATCTGCTGGCCGATGTGACCCACCTGTACACCGCCATCACCGACTGCGGTGCCGGTGGCCTGTCGTCGGCCATCGGCGAGATGGCCGAGGGTGTGGGCGCCGATGTCGACATAGCGCTGGCGCCGCTGAAGTATCCCGGCCTGGCGCCATGGGAGATCTGGCTCAGCGAGGCGCAAGAGCGCATGGTGGTGGCCGTTGCCCCCCAAGCACTGGCCGAATTGCAGGCCGCGTGCCGTCGCCACAGCGTCGAGCCCACCGTGCTGGGTACGTTCACGGGCGACGACACCCTGCGGGTTCGCCACGGCGATCAGTTGGTGCTCGAGTTCGACACCGGTTTCCTGCACAACGGCCGCCCCCAGCGGACCATGTCGGCCGTGCTGCCCACGCCGCGACGCAACGATGCTGTCCCGGTGGTCAACGACCACGCGGCCACGCTGCTGGCCCTGCTGGCCCACCCCAACATCGCCTCGAAGGAAGCGATCATCAGGCGCTACGACCACGAGATCCGCGGCACCACGGTGGTGAGGCCGCTGATCGGCGTCGGCTCCGATGCGCCGGCCGACGGCGTCGTGCTGGCCGAACCCGATGCGTCCACCGGCATCGCCATCGGCATCGGCGTCAACCCCTGGTACGGCGTGCTGGATCCCGAGCGCATGGCCTACGCCGTCGTCGACGAGGCGATGCGCAACATCGTGGCCGTGGGCGCCGACCCCGATGCCGTCGCCCTCATGGACAACTTCTCGTGGGGCGACCCGCGTCGGCCGACCACATTGGGCGACCTGGTCGTCGCCGTCGACGCCTGCTGCCGGGCTTCCATCGCGCACCGTGCGCCGTTCGTCAGCGGCAAGGATTCTCTGAACAACGAGTACGTCGGCACCGATGACCAACGGCACAGCGTGCCGCCCACATTGGTCATCACCGCGGTCGCGCACGTGCCCGACGCCGACGGTGTGGTCACCCCCGATCTCAAGCAAGCGGGCGACGCGTTGGTGCTCATCGGCACCACAGCGCCCGAGTTCGGCGGCAGTCACGTGGGTGCACTGCTGGGCGCGTTCGATGATGCGCTGGATGGCACGGTGCCCGCGCCCGATCCAGCCGCACCGGCGCGCTATCGCCGGCTGCACGCAGCCTTGCGCACCGGCCGTATCCGGGCGTGCCACGACGTCAGCGAGGGTGGGCTTGCTGTTGCACTGACCGAGATGGCATTGGGTGGTGCATTGGGCATCG
>JANNFQ010000358.1:0-13216 GCA_031380045.1 Acidimicrobiaceae bacterium | reverse complement strand
CGCCCCGAACTGCTCGCCGAACTCGACCGCATCGCCCAGCGCGAATCGGTCGAGCGCAGCCATGTTGCGGTGGCCTTCGTGCTGGCCCATCCGTCGGCGCCGGTGGCCATCATCGGCACGCAGCGACCCGAACGCATCGGTGCGTCACTGGCCGCCCTGGGCGTCGTGTTGGACCGCCAGGACGTGTATCGCATCGTGCAGGCCAGCGAAGGAGTACCACTGCCATGACCCCGCCGTTACCATCGCAACTGTCGTCGTCACAGCCCGTCGAGATCTCGTGGTTCAGCGCGCTGTGCGACGACGACTACCAGTTCCTGGGCGTGCCCGACGCGTCGCTGGCCAGTTCGTGGCAGCATTGCTCGGACATCGTGCGCGTCGCCGAGCGCAATGGATTCGACAACGTGTTGCTGCCGTCCGGCTACGCGCTGGGCATCGACTCCACCGCATTCGCCGCGGCCATCGCCACCCACACGACCAACATCCATCTGCTGTTGGCCGTGCGCATGGGCGAGATGTGGCCGCCTCAACTCGCCCGCCAGTTGGCCACCATCGATCAGTTCGCCGGCGGCCGGCTGACCATCAACATCATCTCCTCCGACATGCCCGGCGAGTCGCTGGAATCGGCGCCGCGCTATCAGCGCACCCGCGAGTGGATGCAGTCGCTGCGTGCACTGCTGAACGGTCAGCACCTGGAGTTGCACGGCGAGTTCGTCGACTTCGATCTCGACCCGGCCCGGGTCCGCACCGTGTCGGGTTCGTGTCCCCCGTTCTACTTCGGCGGGTTCTCCGACGATGCCAAGGATGTGGCTGCGGCTCAGGCCGACGTGTTCCTGACATGGCCCGACACCGTCGCGTCGGTGGGGGCCACGGTCGACGAGATGAACCTGCGCGCCACTGCCTACGGTCGGGCGTTGGTGTGCGGCCTGCGGGCCCATGTGATCGTTCGCGAAACCGAGGCGCAGGCACGCGCTGCAGCCGACCTTTTAGTGTCTCGACTGGACGATCAGGTGGGCGCGGCAATTCGCGGCAAGTCGCTGGACTCGGCGTCGGTCGGGGTGCAGCGCCAAGCGGCGCTGCGCGAATCGGCGACCGACGACGGCTACGTCGAGGCAAACCTGTGGACCGGCGTGGGCCGCGCGCGCAGCGGTGCCGGTGCCGCCATCGTGGGCGACCCCGATCAGGTGGTTGCCAAACTGCACGCCTATCGCGATGCGGGCATCGGCGCGTTCATCCTGTCGGGCTACCCGCACATCGATGAATGCGATCTGTTCGCTCGGTACGTGCTGCCCGCCATGGACCACGCTCCGCTGAAGCCGCGCTGGTCTGCTGCTCACTCGTAGCGAGCGGGTGATGTGATCCGACGACGCCCGGGCGTCGTCAGGACCAGATGGACGTACGGCTGGCGGCGTCGAAGAAGTGCATGTTCTCGGTAGAGACGGCCACGTCGATGGCGTCGCCGATGCGCACCCGCGAACGAGGGTGGAACCGACCGACGGCATTGGCCGCCCCGGCAACCGCCTTGTCTTCGGGTGCGTCCGGGTCACCGGAATCAACGGTGCGCGCATCGATGTTGAAGTGCACCATCAGCTCGGCGCCAAGCGCTTCGATCAACGTGACCGACGCCTTCAGCCGGCGTCCATCGGCCCCACCGGACGCCATCGATGCATCCTCGAAGTCTTCCGGACGGATGCCGACGATCAAGCGCTCGCCGTTGTGGGCGCGCAGCCCAGGTCGAGCGGCCAGGGTCTCGGGCCCGATGGACAGGCTCTGCGAACCGAGCTGCACCTGTGCACCGTCGCCCTGCAGGGTGAACGCGGCGTCGTACAGGTTCATGGATGGCGAACCGATGAACGCTGCCACGAACACATTGTCGGGACGGTCGTACAGATTCTGCGGTGTGTCGACCTGCTGCAGGAAACCATCCTTCAGCACGGCGACCCGGTCGCCCATGGTCATGGCCTCGGTCTGGTCGTGGGTCACGTACACGGTCGTCACGGCCAACTCGCGCTGCAACGCCGCTATCTCGGCACGCATCTGCACGCGCAGCTTCGCGTCCAGGTTCGACAGCGGCTCGTCCATCAGGAACGCAGCAGGCTGACGCACGATGGCACGGCCCATGGCAACACGCTGCCGCTGACCACCCGACAGCATGCCGGGCTTGCGATCGAGGTGCTTCTCGAGCTCCAGGATGGAAGCCGCCTTGCGCACGCGCTTGTCGATCTCTTCCTTCGGCACCTTCGCCAGCTTCAGCGCGAAGCCGATGTTGTCGTACACCGTCATGTGTGGGTACAGGGCGTAGTTCTGGAAGACCATGGCGATGTCGCGGTCCTTCGGCTCGACGTCATTGACGACTCGGTCGCCGATGCGCATCTCACCGCCCGAGATCGTTTCCAGACCTGCGATCATGCGCAGCGCCGTGGACTTGCCACATCCCGATGGACCGACCAACACCAGGAACTCACGATCGGCGACCTCGAGATCGAGATCGTGGATCGCGTGGAACCCGTTGTCGTACACCTTGTTGATCCCGTCGAGCACGACAGTTGCCATGAGCTCCTCCTTGTTCCCCCGAACTGCTCAGGCCTGGAGAGTAGCCCATCGACAGCACGTCGACCACGGGAGCTCAGATCGGTCCGGAAACTCCGCGCTACGAAAACATGCGTAGCCACAGGCACGCATCTGCCGGAACCGTGCGCGGATCGTGGTGACCGTGCACCGACGACAACAACACCCGACGATCGCCGACCACCGACGAAGGCAACGTCTTCGCGACCGGCGACGGGTTCACCACGATCACGATGTCGCCTCGCGCGAACACCAGCAGATCGTCATCTTCGATCAGCCACTGCAACGCCGCGCCGGGATCGAGATCGCGACGATGATTCAGCACGTGGCGATACAGCGACATCATCGACGCGGGATCGCGCAGCTGCGCGTCCAGCGCGTACACACCCCAGTGGTTGGGTTGTGGTAGCCAGGCCTGATCGGGCGGCACGTGCGCCGCTGCGGAAAAGCCGAATGCAGTCGCTGGGTCGTCGGTCCACGGCAGCGGAACGCGACAGCCGTCGCGACCCAGCATCTCGCCGCCTGTACGCGTGACCAGTGGATCTTGACGACGATCGAACGGCAGATCGAGCACTTCGGGCAAACCCAGTTCCTCGCCCTGATACAGGTACAGCGACCCGGGCAGCGCGGCGACGAACATGATCATCGCCCGCGCCCGGCGGGTACCTACCGCCAGATCGACATCGGCGCCGGTGTACAACAAGTTGTTACCTGTCCAACTGTCGGGCGACGTTGCATCTGCGCGTCCGTAGCGGGTGACGGCGCGCTGCACATCGTGGTTGTTGAGCGTCCACGTGAGTGCTGCCCCGGCCTGCACATGCGGGTGATAGACGGCATCGATGGTCTGCCGCAACTCGATGGCGTTCCACGGACACAGCATGAGGTCGAAGCAGAACGACTGATGGAACTCGTCGGGTCGCACGTAGTCCAGCAGCAGATCGGGCCGACGCGGCGTGTACGCCTCGCCAACCGTGACCAGCTGCCGCCCAGGGTGCTCGCGCTGGTAGGTGTCGATCAGCCGCCGCCAATGACGCCACACGTCGTGCGCGCTGGGCCAGAAGAACGTGTACGGGTTGTGATGAACGTCGTGCTGGCCAGCGCCCGCCGGAGGCGGCGGCGCGTCAGGAAGGCCGGGTGCCTTGCCCAACACGGTGACGGCGTCGATGCGGAAACCATCGACGCCTCGATCGAACCAGAACGTCAGCATCTGGTCGAAGTGGTTGACCACGTCGGCAGAGTCCCAGTCGAAGTCGGGCTGCCAAGGCGTGAACGTGTGCAGGTACCACTGCCCGGGGCTGCCGTCGGGTTCGGTGATGCGCGTCCACGCCGAACCACCGAAGATCGCGCGCCAGTTGTTGGGTGGCAACTCGCCGTGGTCGCCCTTGCCGTCGCGGAAGTAGAACCGCGCCCGTTCGGCGCTGCCGGCGGGCGAGGCCAGGGCCGCGCGGAACCACGCATGCTGGTCGCTGCAGTGGTTCGGCACCACATCCATCATCACCCGCAGGTTGCGAGCCGCGCAGGCCGCCACCAGACGATCGAATGTCTGCAGGGTTCCGTAGGTCGGCTCGATGTCGAAGTAGTCGGCAACGTCGTAGCCGTGATCGAGTTGCGGCGACGGATAGCACGGCGTCATCCAGATGGCGTCGACGCCCAGATCGGTCAGATGATCGAGCCGATCGATGATGCCGGCCAGATCGCCGCGGCCGTCGCCGTCGGAATCGGCGAACGATCGCACGTAGATCTGGTAGACGGTGGCGTCGATCCACCAGGGACGCCCGGCCATCGACAGAGCCTACTCAGCGGTCTGCGGCCGCCACTGGTAGCGGATGTCGGGCGCGCGTTCTTCGTTGCCGGAACCCTCGGTGCGCTCGACCTCGTGAAAGCCGAGTCGTTCGTAGAACCGCCGTGCCGGGTCGTTCACCTGGAACGTCCACAGCTGCAGCCCATCCGGATGGGCTGCCTTGGCCCGGTCGACGAACTGCTGGCCCAGCCCGCGGCCGATCCACGACGGATCGACATAGAGCTGCTCGATCCAGCCGGTGCGTGGATTGGCGTCGGCGTCGAGCACCATCAGCGCGACCACCATGCCGTCGACCTCGGCGACGGTGACGTCGGCATGGGCGATGACCTCGTCGGCCATCCACCGGCGCACGTCGCTGTCGCTGTGCACCAGAGGCACCTGCGGTAGGGCAAAGCGTCGCGAACGCAGGTACACCGAAGCGCAATCGGCAGCATCGTTGCCGCGCGCCGACCGGAGCGTGGGTTGACCGGGCTGCAGCGCCCGCAACACCCCTTCCAGACCGGGTTCGGCCATGGCGATCGCCTTGTACCAGGGAAACCACCGCACATCTTGGCTCTCGCCGGGAGGTGGCGCCGGCGTCACGTCAGGCGCCTCGAGCACATAGCGCAGGTCGAGGTGGATGTGCTTGCGCGGCCCGGCGTGCACATCGACGTGCACCAGCCGAGGCCCGTCGGCCGGAAAACTGACGTCCAGACCCGTCTCTTCCGACGCTTCTCGACGGGCAGCGTCCCACGGCGTCTCGCCGGGCTCGACGTGGCCGCCGGGCTGCAACCACTGCTGCAGCCGCTTGTGCATGTGCAGCACGACACCCCGTTTGCCGACCACGATGGCCGAGCCGGTGATGTGCACGCGATTGGCGTTTTCGTCAAAAGGTCGGTCGAGGAGGCCGAGATGCTGGACAAACGTGGCGATCGACGTACGTTCACGGTCGTCGACCGGCCGCCGATCCAGCACCTGGGCACGAACGGTGGCGACGAGCTCGGCAAGGTCATGATCGGCGGATTCGGACATCGGTGCGACGATACGGCGGGTTCCGGTCTTCCGACGATCTCACGGATTGCATCTAGACAGACACCCAGAGCGAAATCTCCCCTATAGAGCGAGCGTTTGCGTGCCGATACCTCTCGTGAAGCGGGTTGGGCAGTCGTTGCGCCACCCGGTACCAGGCGGAGAGACGGTCGAGGGATGGAACCAGACGCACAACTTGCACCTCGTGTGCTGCTCGCGGTGAACGACGCATTGCTGCGTCGGGTTGCTGGTGTGGCCCTACGAGAGCGTGGTTTCTCGGTCAGCGCGACCACCGAGGGTTCGGCTGCGTTGATGCTCGCCGAATCGTTCTCGCCTGATGTGATCTTGGTGGACCTCGAGCTGGCCAGCCCCAAGGGCGGCAGCTTGTTCGATACCGTTCGCGGACTCACGGATGCGTACATCGTCGGCATAGCTCCCCCCGATGCCGACGCGATGCGCATCCGTGCGCTTCGAGCCGGAGCCGACGATGTCGTGTCGGTGCCGATCACTCCCGACGAGCTGGCGGCGCGCTGCCAAGCGTTGCTGCGCCGCCCGCGCAACGTGCACACCCGTTGGGACCCGATGGCAGCATCGCTGATCACCATCGGTCCGCTGACCGTCGATGTCGGCCGCAAGGAGATCCAAGTGCACGGCAACGACGTGCCCGTGACCCGCATCGAGTTCGCTCTGTTCGAACAGCTGTGCCGCCATCCAGCCGAAGTGCGTGCACGCGTGCAGCTGCTGGAGGAGGTGTGGGGCCCGAACTGGGTCGGCGACACCCATGTGGTCGATGTGCACCTGTCGAACCTGCGCCGCAAGCTGCAGAAGCTGGCGCCCGAGTTGCGCTTCATCCACACGGTGCGTGGCGTCGGGTTCCGACTGAGCACCGATCTGCTGCGCTCCGAGATCGACGAACGCGACAACCGCAAGCTCGTCTCGGCCTGACCGGTCCGGAAGCGGGACTTCACCGCGTGACAGACGATGATGCAGGCTGTGTCTGTGCATCAGCTCACGATTCGCACGGCCGAGCCGGCCGACATCGACAGGCTGCGCGATGTGTATCGCCGGGCATCGTTGTCGAACGACGGTGACCGTGCCAACCTGTTGGCGAACCCCGATGCCCTGACGTTCGCCGAGGCGCCAGTACACGAGGGGCGAACCCGTGTCGCGCTGGAGGACCAGCGCGTCATCGGCTTCGCAACGACACGTCACATCGACGACGTTGTCGAGCTAGACGACCTGTTCGTCGACCCGGCGTGGATGCGACGAGGGATCGCCCGCGCGCTGGTCATCGACGCCACCACCATCGCCGCAGCGCTGGGAGTCACACGACTGGAGGTCACCGCGAACGGACACGCGCTGGACTTCTACCAAGCGACCGGGTTCGTGTTGGACGGTGGCACCGAGACCCAGTTCGGCTCGGGACATCGCATGCATCTGGACGTTGCGAGCTGACGAAACAGTCGTTCGGCCGAGCCTCAGCTGCGGGTCAGCTGCAGGCCGGCAAGATCGCCGGCCGCACGCCACTCTTCCAACACCTTGATGAAGGCGACCGAGCCGGCGCCGTAGCTGCCGTTCTTCAAGCTGCGCTCGGCAGGGCGCCCCTCGTTGTTGTAGTAGCCCGGCGTGCACGACTCGAGGAAGCTCTGGTTGAACACGGCCAACTGCACGATGGTCTCGACCCACTTCGCCTCGGCTTCGGCGTCGGCCTCGATCACGGTGACGCCATGTAGCTGCGCGTGGCTGAGGATGTAGGCGACGTGCTTGCTCTGCTCGTCCAGCATGTGCGGGAAGTTCACCGTGAAGCCCGACTGCGTCAGGCTGAAGATGAAGCAGTTCGGAAACCCGCGACTGTGCAGACCGTGCAGCGTGGATGCACCGTTGGCCCACTTCTGGGTCAAGGTGATGCCGTCGCGGCCAACCAACTCGTACCCCGATCGACGGGTGTAGTCGGTGCCCACCTCGAAGCCGGTGGCGTAGATGATGCAGTCCAA
Source organism: Acidimicrobiaceae bacterium (assembly GCA_031380045.1). Lineage (GTDB taxonomy): Bacteria > Actinomycetota > Acidimicrobiia > Acidimicrobiales > Ilumatobacteraceae > VFMC01. Next base: position 5,848 of record JANNFQ010000358.1, on the reverse strand, counting down.
TTCGTATTCGGTGCCGTCCACCACGATGCCGCGCTCGGTGATCCGCTCGACGCCCCGACCCTGGGTGTCGACCAGCGTGACGTTCGGTCGGTTGAAGGTGGCCAGGTAGTCGTCGTGGAAGCACGGCCGCTTGCAGAACTGGCGGTAGTACGGCTTCAGTGCCTCGGCCGTTCGCGGGTCGGCAACCATGGTGTCGACGCGCGCCCGGATCTGCTCCATCTTCTCGAAGTCGGCCATCTCCATGGTGTTCGCCAGGCTCTGGGCCGACATGTCGCCTGCCTCGCCGCGCTGCACCCTGATCAGCAGCTTGCCGATGATGTCGGTCCAGCCGTCGCTGACCAGATCCTCGGGTTCCAGGATTCCCGACACCAGGTTGTTGAAGTTCTCCATCCGCCGCTTCTGCCATCCCGGCTGCAGGCTGGCCATCCACTGCGCATCGGTCGGCCGGTTGTCACGAACATCGATCGACGAGGGCGTGCGTTGGAACACGTACAGTTGCTCGGCCGCTGCGCCCAGATGCGGGACGCACTGCACCGCGGTTGCGCCAGTGCCGATGATGCCCACCCGTTTGCCGCGCAACCCCGCCAGGTTGCCATCGGAATCGCCGCCGGTGTAGCGGTAGTCCCAGCGACTGGTGTGGAACGTGTGGCCCTGGAAGGTTTCGATGCCGGGGATGCCAGGCAGCTTCGGGCGGTGCAGCGGCCCATTGGCCATGCACACGAAACGGGCTCGGATGCGATCACCCCGGTTGGTGGACACGATCCACCGACCGTCGTCATCGTCCCAATGCATGCCCGTGACCTCGGTCTGGAAGCAGGCGTTGCGATAGAGGTCGAAGAACTCGCCGATCGCCCGGCTGTGAGCCAGGATCTCGGGCGCCCGCGTGTACTTCTCCTTCGGGACATAACCGATCTCTTCCAACAGCGGCAGGTAGATGTACGACTCGACGTCACACATCGCACCCGGGTAGCGATTCCAGTACCAGGTGCCCCCGAAGTCGCCGCCCTTTTCGATGATCCTGATGTCGTCGATGCCGGCTTGGCGCAGGCGCGCGCCGGCGAGCAGCCCGCCGAAGCCGCCTCCGACGATGACCACCTGGACCTCGTCTTCCAACGGCTCGCGCTCGAACGGGGCAACGTACGGGTCGTCGATGTACCGCGAGAAGTCACCGACTACTTCCAGGTATTGCTCGTTGCCGTCGGCGCGCAGTCGCTTGTCGCGCTCGAGGCGATACTTCTCGCGCAGCGCATCTGGGTCGAAGCCATTCGGGTCGCCGGTCGCGGGCGGGTCGCTGGGATCGGCGATGGTGGGATCGGCGGCGGTGGGATCGGCGGCGGTTGAATCGGCCATGTGGATGTTGTAGTCGGAGGCAAGGGTGCGTGACGGGATGGAGCGATGGATGCGCATCGGTTACGCGTACTCGGCCACCAACCACCACTGACGCTGTTCGATGGTCGCCAGGAATGCGCGACCATCGGCCATGAGCAATTGGAACCGGGCCAATCGTCGATGACGGCTGGCGTCCCACCACCGTTCTTCGAGCAACCACGGCCCTGCCCACGCCTGGACATCGGTGCGCGAAGCACCCGGCACCCCCAGCACCCGTGCGGGCGCTGCGCTGATCGAGCCGCGACCGCTGACCACCACCGTGCAGCCTGCGGCATCGAGCACCTCGACGCGACACGGTTCGCCATACACAACCGCAGGTGACGGCGCCGGCAACCGACCCGGCCACGGGCTGCTGGATCTTGGGCTGTTCGGTCGGTCGCCCGCGTCGAACACCGAACTGAGCAAGGCCGGCACGAAGCGATACAGATCGCCGGGCTGCCGACCGCCACGCCATTCAGCGATCACCACTCGGTCGTCACCCACCAGGCCCGCCAACCGCGTGGCGGCGCGACGCGCCCACTCGTCGGCCTGGGTGCGCCCACCCCACAGCCCCAGTTGCACGCCATCATCGGCACGCACCTCGGTGGGTTCGAGCCGCAAGTGGACCACGCCCGACGATGCGGGTCCGATGTCGGCACCGTCTGCCTGGTCGTCTGCCTGGCCATGTGCCTGACCGTGTGCCTGACCGTGTGCCTGGCCGGCGGTGCCGAGTTCGGGGGCGCGGGCCCAGCCATCGAGTTGCCAACGGATGCGTTCCACCATGGTGGCCACGGCGAACCCGGTGGACAGCGACCAGATGCGCTGGCAACGTTCGCCGTACTCGGTCTCGGCAGTGACCACGAACTGGGTGCACACGCGGCCCTGGGCTGCCAGCGACCCGACCAGTTGTTCGACCAGATGACGGCCGGCGAACACCACCGCATCGAGATGTTGCACCGGGGTCTCGAAATGATGATCGACTGTGAGACCCAGTGGTGGATCTTCTGTACCCGCCGGACGGTCGTCGGCCCCCGACGCCATCCGACGCGCGGCAGCACCCTGCCATCCGAAGCGCGCCAGCACATCGGGCTCGGGCAGCGCAGCCAGATCACCCAGCGAGCGCAGGCCCAACCGGGCCAACAGATGCACCTGATCAGCAGCGACATCGCCGACATCGCTCAACCACCTCAGTGCCAATGGTGCCAGGAAGGCCGGCGAATCACCCGGCGCAACGACATGCGGATGACCCTGCCGCGAGGCGTGACGTGCCGCCACCCCAGCAGCAAATCGCCCGTCGGCGATGCCCACGCCAACGCGACCAGCGATCTGGCCGATTGCCTGCTGGCCAGCAATCTGCTGCAACGTGTCGTCGACCAGGTCGGTGACTCGCTGTGCCATCGCCAGGTCGCCACCGAAGTATCGCGATGGCCCACGAGCAGCGAAGGTCAACAGACCCGGCCGTGAGATCTCGAGGCGCGGCACGATGGTGGCCACCGCTTCGGCCACACGTGCGAAGACCCGAGCCTCGGCCAGCGGTTCATGAGCGGCCAGACGCAGGTGCGGACATCGGGCCTGCGCCTCGCGCCGACGCTGCCCGATGCGCACCCCAGCAGCGGCTGCCACCAACGAACGGGCAACGACGCGATTGGCATGCACGACAGCAACGGCTTCATCGGGCGTACAACCCGCCGCGACCACCGGCCACTGCGGGCAGTGCACCACGGTCAGGCGCGGAAGACCGGCGCGGGCCACGCGATCAGCCCGTCTGACGGAACATGCTGATCGAACCGGTCGCGAACGGCACTGTCACATCCAGATCGCTGGTCACATCCAGATCGCGGGCGATGGAGAGGGACTGGACAATGCCACAACTGCCAGGCATGGCCAGTTGGTCGTGCCTGGGGCGAGGAATGCGGCGTCCGTCGACGGTGACCTGAACGGTGCGCTGTCGTAGGTATCCGTCTCCGTCACCGAGCCCCTGCCAGGTGGCTGTGGTGGTGACCTGCGCATCGGCCGAGAACGAACCGGCATCGCCCACCAACACCAGCACCCCGCCACGTGTCTGCAACCGGGCCTGGATGCGACGGGCGGTGCCCGCGCGCACGTGACGGGCGGCGCCGAACACCACGATGTCGAACCCATCGACCAGCGCGCCCAACACCGATGCCCACGTGCTGTCGCTGGTGTCGCCCGTGTTGCCGGTGATGTCAGCGCTGCGCACCACGACCACCCGCTGCAGCGCCGTGCCCATCTCGTGGCATGCCTGAGCACCGAATGCGGGCATGCCTGCCACACCCACCCACGCGTCGGCCTGTGAGGCTGCGGCAGCCAGCAGGAACGCCGTCGAGACAGCAGCATCCCCCCGGCACACCACACTGCTGCCACGGATGAGGCCCTGCGGGAAGATCACATCGAGCGCAGGATGCACGGGAATGGTGCGTTGACCGACCATCGCCCCAGGAAGCACCCGGTGATGACCGGGTTGCAGACGGCTGCTGGGCTGGGTGGGTTGAGCGGACTGGACGAGGGTTCGTGCCGGCGCAGCCATCGCCGCAGTCTAGACGAACGTCTGTTCGATCGCCAATGGGCGAGCGCGCATCGGTTCGGCCAGCGCTGCGGGCCGCGACGGTCGGCCCAGCAATGCCACGAACGATCGAGCATCGGCGGCCACGAAATCGGCCCCAAGAGCCAGACCGACGGCCTCGTCGTGCACTGCCCGGCCGCCCACCACCAACGGCACACCCGGCGCCAGCACCCCCGACGCGCGCAGCGCGGCCAGGGTGCTTGCCGCCGCTGCCAGGCTGGGCTGGTTGATCACCGAGATGCCGACAGCGACCAGATCTGGCGTTGACGCCACAGCGTGCACGAACGATGCCTCGGGGACATCGGCGCCCAGATCCGACACATCCCATCCGTCCAGACGGACCAGATCGGCCAGCATCGCCAACGGAAGGGAGTGATGTTCGCCCACCGGAGCCCCCAACACCACGGCGCCACGGGTGCGGCCCCGGCGCACGAACCGCGGGCCCAGGCGACCCACCAAGCGCAGCGCGATGCCGGTGGCGCGGTGCTCGTAGCCGACATCGAGGTCGCCGCACTCCCAGCGCCGGCCGATCGAGTCCATCGCCGGGGCGATGATCTCCAAGTACACCTCGTCGACCTCGGCGCCAGCGGCCAGGGCCGCTTCGATCACGCTCCACGACCCACGTGCATCACCGGCAGCCAGTCGCGCCTCGAGGCGCGCCGCCCAGGGGGCTCGGCGACGCGCGCTCTTGGTGCCGTCCAAGGAACGGGTCGCCGGCTGATGATCGGCAGCGACCGAGCCGCGAGTGCGCAGCGCTTCCAGATCACTGGCCGCGACATGCCACGTACCACCTTGCTTGTACGCAGGAAGTTGGCCGAGTCGCACGTACCGATACGCCGTCATGTAGTGCACTCCAAGCAGGCTGGCCGCCTGCTGAAGCGTCAGATCGACGTCGGCCATCTGACAACGGTAGAGCTATTCCCGCGGGGCACGCACAACCGTGCGCGCGAATTTCGCTCAGCCGCCGTGCGTTGCCTTCCACTTGGCCAGCGCCGCCTGGCTGCGCTCGATGAGCAGCGCAGGCACCAGCCTGGTGTAGGCAGACTGGACACCGCCACTGCCCGCATCGGCCGCTGAAGCAGCATCGGCCGCAGCGGGTGCTGCAGCTTCGGGAGCCTCGAACACTGCGGGCTCCATGCCCGGCTTCCAGTACTGATACAGATCGCGCACGATGTCGAACAGGCCATCGGCACCGCTGTACGGCGCCAGGTTGACGGTGATGATGTTGCTGTACACGTGCACACGCTCGACCTGACCGGTGGAGAACAACCGACGAGCCAGTTCGGCAGCCGGTCGTGGCCCGATGGCATCGGCACCCGACGCGAACCGCTCGTGACCCTGCCCAGTGAACGTGCGGTTCGATTCGAACCGCACGACGCCCGGAATCGAGCTCGCCGTCTGCACCACACTGACCGTCTGACCCATGGCCAGAGACGCTAATCGTTCAGGCGCCCGCAACAGGAAGCTGCCGACGGATCAGCCACTTGCCAAGGCAGCGAGGGCGTGTCGAGAAAGTCACCGTGGGCGTGGATTTCTCGACAGGGTGGTACTCCACGTCCCGACTGGGACCAGATCGGGGTCGACGTCCGGGCTGGGACCAGGTCCGGGTCGTCGTCCCGCCGGGTTCGCCACTACGTTTCGCGCTGATCCCCAGCAATCCAAGCACGATCACGAACGAACACGGAGCCCGACCATGGCCGACATCTCCCTCGAGATCTTCGAGAAAGAAGCCCGCGACTTCCTGGACGCGAACGCCAAGAAGAAGGAAGCCGAGAAGAAGTTTGTCTGGGGCGAGGGTTCTGACAAGGTCGCGATGTTCGAGGAGAAGGACCGCGACACCGAGTTGGCCGACGTGCGCAAGGCGCAGGCGTGGCGGGCCACGAAGTTCGACGCCGG
>JANNFQ010000091.1:0-1790 GCA_031380045.1 Acidimicrobiaceae bacterium | reverse complement strand
GCGACGCGGCGCGCGGATGATCGATGCGGTCAGCGCGCCGTTGCAGCTCGCGCTGAAGCCGACCCGTGCGATGGGTTTCCCGTACCGACGGCCCACCGTGCCTCGCGGTGTCGTCGTACCGCCCGACCCGTCGAAACTGGGTGCCGACTACGACACCGAATGGGCTCGTCGCGCCCCGGCCAACGCTGCACGCGCCGTCATCACTCGCGGGCCGTTGAAGCTGGCGATGAAGGCACTCGCCAATCCCGAGGTGCTTGGCGTCGATCGGTTGGCCGATCTGCAGGCGCTGGGCGACGATGCGCCTGCCGTCATCTTCGCCCCGAACCACCACAGTCACATCGACACCGCGCTGATGGTCACCGCAGTGCCGGCGCCATGGAGGGCGAAGCTGACGGTCGCGGCTGCCGCCGACTACTTCTTCGACACTCGCCTGAAGGGTGCGGCGGCAGCACTGACGTTGAACGCGCTACCCATCGACCGCGAGGTCACCGGACGCAAGTCCAGCGACCTCATTCGCGGGCTGATCGACGACGGCTGGAGCCTGGTCATCTACCCCGAGGGCGGTCGATCGCCCGACGGGTGGGGGCAGGAGTTCAAGGGCGGCGCTGCGTACCTCTCTGGGCGCACTGGGGCACCTGTGGTGCCCGTCTTCATCGATGGCACGGGTGCCATCTTCGGCAAGGGCATGAAACGCCCCAAGCCCGGCAAGACCAAGATCGTGTTCGGCGCCCCGCTGTGGCCGCGCGAAGGTGAATCGACACGTCGCTTCAACGCGCGCATCGAGGCGGCTGTCACCGCTTTGGGAGACGAGACGTTGACCGACTTCTGGACATCGCGTCAGCGTGTCGCGCAGGGCGCCAGTCCCAAACTGACCGGCCCCGAGTACACGGGCTGGCGGCGCCAGTGGTCGCTCAGCGAGCAACGCAAGCTGGGTGCCAGCGGCATGCGCCGCCGCCAGAAGCGCCGCTGGCCCGACCTCGGCTGACCCAGCCCAGTCGGCCCGCCGGGCAGGTCAGAGGAGGTCGGCGAGGGCGGCTTCGAGGCGTTCGACCCGAGCTTCGAGCTCGGCGACGCGATCGATCAGACCGGGCGCCATCGGCTCGCGCTGCGCACGGGCCGGAGCGGCCGACGGTGTGAACTCGGGCTCGTCGGCGATCAACTGCTTCCAGCGCGGTTCCTTGTGCCCAGGCAGACGTTCCAGCAGCTGCACCAAGCCGGCGGCGGCCGCGTCTGACAGGCAGTTCTCGACGTCGGTCAACGAGTCGAACGTGTGCAACCGTTCGGTGCGTGAACGCAGTTCGGCGGCGGTCTGCGGACCGCGCAGCAGCAGCACGGCCAGCACGCTGCAGGTCGACGGCTGAAGCGACTTCAGTTCGTCGTACACCTGGCGATACCGGATGACGCTGCGACCGTGTGACGGGTGCACCATGCGAACCATGCCGGCGCTCTTCATCGAAGTCAGCGCAGACTCGATCTCGTGATCGGTCAGCGTCATGATCGGGTCGCGCGACGTGGACTGATTGCACGCAGTGACCAACGCGTTCAGGCTGAGCGGATACTGGTCGGGGGTGGTGCGCGCCTTCTCGATCAGGCTGCCCAGAATTCGGCCCTGCGTGATGCTGAGCATCGGATGATCCATCAACAGCCCATCAGCCCCATCTACAGCCCATCAGCCCCATCTACAGCCCATCAGCAGGGGATGACGATCTTCAGACCTGCATAGAACGACGAATAGCCTTTGGTGCTGCCGTTCGCAGCATCGAGTGCAGCGACGGTGACGTGCTCGTCGG
>JANNFQ010000345.1:0-4608 GCA_031380045.1 Acidimicrobiaceae bacterium | reverse complement strand
CCAGCGGAAGCGGAAGTATTGCGGCATGACGTGCAACGTCACCTGCCCCCACAACGCCCACACGCCGCCGCGCGGATACAGCGCCTCAACTTCAAAGCCGCTCTGCTCGACGAGCCAGCGCAGCCCGTGCTCGGGGTAGCGGTAAAAATCAAAGGGCAGCTCGTGCGCCGGCCAGTACATCGGCGTCGAGAGCAGCACGCGCCCGCCGGGGCGCAACACACGATGAAACTCACGCCACGTCGCCAGCGGATCGGGAACGTGTTCCAAAACTTCCGTGCAAAGAATCGAGTCAAACGATTGAGCCTTCACCGGCAGTTGCACGGCGGACGAGAGGAAATCCACCGGCCCGCGCGCGCCGCTGTAATCACAGTTCACCTTCCGCCGGACCTTGGGAAAACACGCGCGATACGGATCGGAACCGGAACCGACATCGAGCATCTCGCCTTCGAGCCGTGCTCCGCAGAGCGCAATGCTGCGCTCGATCAAACTCGTGCCGATGAAGGCGAAGTCGGCGGGGTCGCGCCAGACTGGAGAAATGAACGGCGGCGCCTGATGCAATTCACGCAACTCGGCGCGCAGATGGGAAAGCGGCGCGGCGCTCATGGCTTGCGATACGCGTGGTAAAGGCTCAGGCCCCGGTGCGGGAAATAATGGCGGCACCCGAGCTTGCGATACAGCCCGGTGACGAGCGCGGGCAGCCACGCGCCGCCGGGATGCGGACGCCGCCCGATGGCGGGCGCGTGGCGGTTGTGCGCGAGCCAGAATTCGTTCATCGGGCGCCCGTGCAGTTCATCCGCGCCCCGCGCCGCCACGACCAGTCCGCAGGCCGCGCCCAGCTGATCCAGATCGCGCGCGCGCCAGCGGCTGACGTGATGCGGCGGCATGTTCGCCGGATCAAAGGGCAGCAGGACGTGCATCCCGTCGTTGTTCGGCACGGCCACGATGAGCAGCCCGCCGGGCTTGACCAGCCGCGCCGCTGATTGCAGAAAAGCCACGGGCGCGGGGACGTGCTCCACCCGACGATGAACCTGCGCGGGGGCCTCTGACCGAGGGACTGGAGAAGAGCGAAAGGGCGATCGCCTCTCGGCGACCGCCCTTCGCAAGTCCCTGAAAAGACTGTGGTTCTAGCGCTGCCCAAGTAGCTATATTTACCGAGCGCATTACAGAACTGACTGACCACCTAAAGACCCACAAACATGACCACCACAGTCGTCGTTCAGGTGGCATGGGCGGGCATCCGCTTCGGTGGGGTCGATGCTGCGGCCACGCCGCTGATCGCGTCGGTCGTCACCGACGGCCCGGCGGCCATCGCCGGGTTGCTGGCCGGCGATCAGATCCTGGCGGTCGACGGCGTCGAGGTCACCCGGCAGGACGAGGTCTTGGCGGCCATCAAGGCCAAGGCACCGGGAGACGCGATCGCGTTCACCGTGGTGGCCAACGCCGCCGGCCCCCAGCCGACCGGCAGCACCACCACCACTGCGGTGCCGCCCGCCCCGCGAACGATCAGCGTTGTGCTCGGCGTCTACGAACCCGGCGTATGACGGCCACCACGGCCCACACCAGCCCCACGCCACCCGCCACCATGCCCCCCAGCGATAGCTCCTGGCGGCGCTTGGGCGTGATCATGGTCCACCACTTCGCCTCGGTGCCCTCCACATAGGCCTGCTCGTTGGTCACCGTGGGGTGCCAGCCGTGCGCCTTCAGCCGATCGTTGGCCACCAACCACGGCGAGCGGGTGTAGCTGCGCAGGCCCGGTGGAATCGGGCCTCGCTGAAAGCGCCAACGCAACGAGTTGACCACCTCGGCCATGCGATCGGGCAGCTGCAGGCGTGGTGCCGCGCCCGACAGCGCGCGCACCGATGCCGCGGGCACGAAGCCATCGGGCGCCACGTTGAACACGCCGTCGAGTGAATGCTCGGCGGCCAACGCCACTGCGCTGGCCAGGTCGTCGAGATGCAGGAACTGCGACGGCGGATCGTCGACCGCGAAACGCTGGCCGAGACCCGCTGCCAACGCGCGGGCCAGCCCGCTGGTGCCATTGGCGGCCAGCGCGATGACGGGACGCAACACCGAGACGGTGCGCCCCTGCCGGGCGCGTCGCCACTCGTCGGCCAACTGCTCGACGGTGGCCAACTGACGGGCGTACGCAAACTCGCTGTCGGGTCGCAGCGGCGCATCTTCGGTCAGTGGCACCGGGTTGTTCTCCCATGCCCCGTAGACCATCGCCGACGACACCACCACCAGATGACGAGTGTCCTCGAGCTGATCGAAGACGGCGGCTGCGCCGCGCGTGATGCTCTGGCGACGGCGGGCCAACGTGTCGAGATCGGCGGCGCCGGTATACACGGCCACGTCGCACTGTTCCACCGCAACGCTGTCCAGGCCGGCGACCGTGGCCAACTGGCCCAGCACCCGCGTGCCGAGCGCGCTCTCGGTGTCGCTGACCCAAATCCCGGTCGTGGAAGCACCGGCCATCGGCGAGCACGCTAGCGGCCGATCGCCCGTAGCATCGTCGCATGGCAGCCGACGACGCTGCGGGTTCCGACCCCGACGACAGCAGCGACATCAACCCGTTCGCCAACCTGCCCATGTTCGGCGACCTGGCCAAGGCACTCTCTGGTCAGGGTCCGTTGAACTGGGATGCGGCCCGACAGTTCGCGACGTTGTCGTCCACCGGTGGCGGCAGCGAATCGAACGTCGATCCGACAGTGCGCATGGCCTACGACGCGCTGACACCCATCGTCGACATGCACGTGCGCGACGTCACCTCGCTCGACACGCCACGGGTCGAGCTCGAGCTGACCACGAAGGGCGTATGGGCCCAGCGCACACTGGACGCCTATCGCCCGTTGTTCACCGATCTGGCCGTGTCGCTGGGCCGGCCGGCCGCCGGAACACCCGACGCCCCGGACGATCCCATGTTGGCGATGATGGCCGGGCTCAGCCACATGATGGCGCCATCCATGATGGGCATGGCGCTGGGGTCCATGGTCGGGCGGCTGGCTGCCCGAGCCTTCGGGCAGTACGACCTCCCCATCCCCCGGTCGTCCACCACCAGCCTGCTCATCGTGCCCGCCACCGTCGATGCGTTTGCCGCCGACTGGAGCCTGCCGCACGACGAGATGCGGTTGTGGGTACTGGCCCAAGAGCTCATCGGCCACGCAGTGTTCTCGCACGACACAGTCCGCACCACGATCACGTCGTTGGTGCAGCGACACGTTGGCGCATTCTCGCCCGACCCCACCAGCGTCAGCGAGAAGCTGGCCACACTTGAATTCGACGACAGCGACCCGATGGCCGCGTTGCAGAAGGCGTTCAGCGACCCCGAGGTGCTCCTGGGCGCGGTCCGTTCGCCCGATCAGATCGCCCAGGCACCCGTGCTGGACGCGGCAATTGCCGCAGTCGTCGGTTACGTCGACTACATGGTCGATGCCGTGGCCGCTCGGTTGATCGGTGGCGATGCGTTGCGCATCGCCGAAGCGGTTCGCCGCCGCCGGTTGGAAGCAACTGCCGAAGATGTGTTCATCGAACGGTTGCTCGGCCTGCAGATCACGCCGACCCAAGTGCAGCGCGGCAAGAACTTCGTCGGTGGCGTGGTGGATCGCGCCGGCGAGTCGGCGCTGGTCAGCTTGTTCAGCGCGCCAGACGCACTGCCCACGCCCGCCGAGATCGACGCGCCGGGCCTGTGGCTGGCCCGCATCGAGCTGTGACCGGTCGCACCGTCTGCCGGGACACCAGTCTCACCGTGAACCTCTTGTTCAGCATGAGACTTGGGCAGTGACCCCGCTGGAACTCGAGTACTCGCCATCCAGCCTGGTGGCCAGCCTGGACGACGAACTGCAGCGTTATCGCGATTCCAGCGACGTTGCCGTGCGGTTACCCCATCAGGTGCTGCCGACCGGCGAGCGACCCGACGAGTTCGCTGTGCTGTTCGACACCGTCGATGCGCCGGCCCAACGGGTGCACATCTTCATCCACGGCGGCTACTGGCAGGCCTTGTCGGCCTGGGATTCGCTGACGCCTGCACCCGGCTGCCTGGCTGCGGACACAGCGTTCGCGGCGATCAACTACACGCTGGCGCCCGAAGTCGGCATCGATATCATGATCCAGCAGTGCACCCGAGCCGTCGAGGTCATCGCCGACCGATTCCCTCCGGTGGTACTCACGCTGTCGGGCAGCTCCGCCGGAGCACATCTGGCCGCCCACGTGGCCCAGCGTCGACCCGACCTGGTCGACCGGTTGCTGTTGGCCAGCGGCATCTACGACCTGACGCCCCTGGTACGCACCTATGTGAACGATGCCCTCGGCTTGCAGCACGCTGACGCTGTTGCGTTGTCGATCATCGGCCCGCGGCCGGCCGGCCTGGCCGATTGCCAGGTGCTGATCGTGCACGGCGACAACGAGACCGACGCATTCAAGGCTCAGAGCGCGGCGCTGGCGGCGGCCTGGGGGGCGCCAGTGGTCGAGGTGGTCGGCCGCCATCATTTCGACCTGGTGTTCGACCTCGCGGCAATCGACGCGCATCGGCACCTGTGGTCGACGATGCCCGGCGGCGAGGCCCCGGCGGTGGTGGGGGCGGGATCCGCGACCCATCCCGGGTCGCTTGGC
>JANNFQ010000343.1:0-1549 GCA_031380045.1 Acidimicrobiaceae bacterium | reverse complement strand
TGTTCGACGAGCCGTTGTCGAATCTCGATGCAAAGATGCGAGTCCAGACCAGAGGTGAGATCGCAGCCATCCAAAAGCGTCTCGGAGTGACGGCGATCTACGTGACCCACGATCAGGTCGAGGCGATGACGATGGGCGACCGGGTCGCGGTGATGAAGGGAGGCTTGCTACAGCAACTCGATGTGCCTCAATTCATCTACGACAATCCCGTCAACCGGTTTGTCGCCGGCTTCATCGGTTCGCCACCGATGAACTTCTGCATGGCAACTGTGCGAAAGACGCACGATGGAGGCGAGATCGTGATGGGCAGTCAACGGCTCGGCGTGACCGAACAGCTGCTTGCCAGGCTCGGCGTACGTCCAACGGCTGCAGGGGTCGAGGTCATCGCCGGAGTTCGCAGTGAAGACCTCGGGCCGGCTGAGCTGTTGAGTCACACCGCGCGCCCGACGCTGCGAGCAACGGTCACCCTCATTGAGGCACTGGGGTCACAGATCCTCGCGCACTTTGTGATCGATGCTCCAGCACCCCCGATCGAAGATTTCAGCGCCGCCGAATCGGCCGATGAGCTCGAAGCGATAGGTACCTCCGGGGGCAATCCGTTCATCGCCAGTTTCAGTCCGCGTTCGCCAGCGCGAATCGGTGACACCGTCGACATCTCGGTAGATGTCGAACGGATGCACTTCTTCGATCCCGAATCGGGGCTCCGCTTGTTGCCGGCCGACGCCGGTATGTGAGCCGAGCGTTCGCGTTGCTGAAGCCAACCGAATCTGACTCCGATAGCCCTGCATTGCCCCCGCTCGGCCGGTGCCCGGTAACGCACTTGCTCACCGTCGACTGATGGCTCCCTTCGCGCCGAACTCGTCGTCGATCCGACTCAGAAAGCCGGCCCGGTGCGCAGCATCGCGGGTGTCGACTCCGTAGCACGCGATCCACCGAAACGTGGCGTTGGACGCGCAGCGGGCACGGAAGGTCTTGGCGACCGTGAGCCTTCCCGCACGACCGATCAGAAAGTTTCCGATGCGGCCGCTGCCATGCGTCGTGACACAGACGAGCTGTCCGATGTGCGAGAGATCGAGCTCGGCTACTGCAGCGAGCCAAGCCCCCAACGTCGCTGGCTGCGAGCTCCACCACGTGGGGTACACGAGCACCAAGGTCGACGCCCGCCCAACTGCCGCTTCATCGACCGGCGCGAGCGGCTGCCCAGGTACGTAGCCCGTCGAGTACAGGTCGAGACACTCGACGATCGAGTCCGTCGCGGTGACCGCGGCCACTGCCCGCTCGAACACCGCAGCTACGAAGCTCTCGGGGCAGGGGTGGGCCAACACCATGAGCACGGTCACAGCTTCGCCATTCTTTTCTCGATTCGCGACACGAACTGTTGGACCCTTGCGTCGTCGGCTCGGGCGGCTGAGTACAGGGGCAACCATGAGGTCCGCAGGGTGAGGCGACCGCACCCGCGAAGCACTCGCATGATGATCCGCCGACCGGGGTCTCGGACGCGCTTGGTGTCGAGCCAAGTTGAGTCATAGACAGCGATGCCGACCAGGTG
>JANNFQ010000324.1:0-2218 GCA_031380045.1 Acidimicrobiaceae bacterium | reverse complement strand
GTCGCAGACCTGATCGATCAGGTGCGCACGGCAGGAGTGCCGGCGATCTTCGGCTCGGAAGTGTTCCCCAGCCCGGTGCTGGAACAGATCGGCCGAGAGGCAGGCGTCGCCTACGTCGATGACCTGCGCGACGACGACCTGCCCGGTCAGCCGGGTGATGCCGAGCACTCGTGGCTGGGATTGATGCGGCTCGACTTCATCACCATGACCGAGGCATTGGGAGGCGATGCCAGCGCACTGCGCGCCGTGCAGGTCCGCGATGCAGCCGTCGACAAGGCCTGGTACCCCCAATGACCGCCAGAGCCGACGATCTGATCCGTTTGGACGGGGTGACCTGCGCGTACGGAATCGAACCGGTGCTGCTCGACGTGTGCCTGTCTGTCGGCGCACATCAGTTCACCGGCATCGTGGGGCCATCGGGCTCGGGCAAGACGACGCTGTTGAAGGTGCTGCTGGGCAGTGTCACGCCGCGTCGTGGCGAGGTTCTGCGCCAGGCCGGGCTGCGCGTGGGGTACGTGCCACAGGTCGAGACCGTCGACTGGAACTTCCCGGTGACCGTGGGCGAGTGCGTGCTGATGGCTCGCACCCGAGGGCGAACGCTGCCGTGGCCCAGCCGCAGCGAACGTGCCGACGCCAGCGAGGTGCTGACCCGGCTGGGCATCGGACAACTGTCTGGCCGCCACATTCGCGAATTGTCGGGTGGTCAGCAACAACGGGTCTTCTTGGCTCGAGCATTGCTGGGCAATCCGCAACTGCTGCTGATGGACGAGCCCACATCGGGAGTCGACGCTCGCACGCGGCACGAGGTGCTGCACCTGTTGGACGAGTTGAATCAGGCTGGCACGGCGATCGTGCTGACCACACATGACCTGAACGGCATCGCGTCCCACTTGCCCCACATCGTGTGCCTGAACTCGTCGGTCATCGCGGCCGGTCCTCCGCCAGAGGTGCTGACGGTCGACGTGTTGGAACGCACGTTCGGCGCACGAATGGAGATCTTGCTGCACGCCGGCGTTCCCGTGGTGCTCGACCAGTACGACCACCGTCTGGGTGCCGTTGTTCCCCTTCGCCAGATTGCACCGCGCCGGAGCGCGTCATGATCGATCAGCTGACCCGCCCATTCGAGTTCGAGTTCTTCCGCAACGGCCTGATCGTTGCAACGTTCGCCAGCGCGCTGTGCGGCATGGTCGGCGTCTACGTGGTGCTGAAAGGCATGAGCTACATCGGCCACGGTCTGTCGCACTCGATCTTCGGAGGCTTCGCGGCCAGCGCACTCCTCGGTATCAACTTCGTTCTCGGCGCAGGCGTGTGGGGTCTGGCCTCGGCACTGATGATCAACGGTGTCACCCGCCGCCGGGTGATCGGGGCCGACGCTGCCATCGGTGTCATCACCACCGCTTCGTTCGCTCTGGGGTTGGCGCTCTTCGCAGTTTTCGGGCGCAGCGGGCGCAACTTCGACGCGGCTCTCTTCGGCAGCATCTTGGGGGTCGACCGGACCGACGTGGTCGCCATCATCGCCTTGACCGTACTGGTCGCCGCTGCGATCTTCATCGGCTACCGCCAACTGCTGTTCACCACGTTCGACCCGGAGGTCGCCGAGGCATCAGGGGTACGAACCGCCATGGTCGATGCCGTGCTGATGCTGGTGCTGGCCACCTCGATCTTGGCGACCATGCAGATCTTGGGCGTCACGCTGATCGCCGCCGCGCTGGTCATTCCCGCCACGGTGGCGCGCATGCTGACCAACTCGTTCTCGAAGATGTTGCTGCTGGCAACAGCCATCGGCGCGATCAGCGGTTTCGTCGGCATGAACGTGAGCTACCAGATGGACATCCAGTCTGGCCCCAGCATCGTGCTGGTGGGCGCAGCCATGTTCACGATCGTTTTCGCCTTCACCGGCATCCGCCGCCGACAGCAATCGATCGGCTGGGCGTGAACCGCGACCTCACCCAACGCGTCTTGGCACGCGGCCACGCGCAGCTGATGTGCGATCGGCACCACGCAGCGATGTTCGGCCGATGTGACGCACGCTTCAAGAATTCGGTGACCGATTCGGTCACCGGTGACGGACTGATCGTGGTTCGTCACACGTGAACCGCACCGTTGCTCGACCCAGGAGGTCAAAAGTGAGACGTGGCATTTTGCCGAAGAACAAGAAGTTGCGAAGTGGGGTGGCGGGCGGCGTAGGTCTTGCGCTCATCGCCGGCGCATTCGCAAC
>JANNFQ010000312.1:0-9574 GCA_031380045.1 Acidimicrobiaceae bacterium | reverse complement strand
TACGTGACCGTGCCACCGTTGGCCGTGGCGCCCTGAGTGAGCGACGTCATGGTGCCCGGGTTCAGTGGGTCAGAGAACTGCGGCGTTGCCGGCGCCCCATTTGCCATGACATCTTCCTGGCCGGGGAACACCATCGAGATGTTTCGCTTCAAGGTATTCGTCAGCGTGATCGTGACCGTGTCGCCCTGATTCACGCACAGCACCGGGCCGGGATGCTGGAAGTGCGTGCCGACCAACTGGTAGCCGTACATGTACACGGTGTTGCCGTCGGGCAGGCTGATGTAGTCGGCGCCAGTCGTCATGTTGAACGTCGGGCCGTCTGAACAGACGATGCCGACATTTGGTCCGTTGTCGAGTGCGGCTGCCGGTACGGGGCTGTGGCCACTGGTCACGGCAATGGCTCCGATGGCCATCAGGCCACTGAGGAATGCGGTCACCCCCCGGCGCCGCTGGATTGCGATTCGTTGCATCGTGGTAGCTCCTTCGTTCGCAGTCACGGCTCAGGTGTTCGGCACGGTCTGGGGCGGGATGTTCTGTGATGTCGGGTACACCCGGATCTCGGTGGCTTGGCCGCCGAAGCCGCCACCGGCAAGGTTGTTCGACCGCAGGAAGTTGCGGTTGTAGAGCATGTAGAGGTCGTACCCGACGCCGCTCGAGCCCGCGTCGCCGGTGAACGGCGGCGCCGTGACGATCACGTCGAAGCTCTCGCCGGCGTTCAGGTTGATGGTGTTCGTCAGGTAGCTCGTGTCGGTCAGATCTCGACCGCGCATCACGGTGGCGTCGCGGCCGACGACCTTCATAGGGATGCCGTCGATGGTCATCGCCGCTTCCTTGAACCCGAGGTTCGAGACACGCAACGCAACCCGTTCACCCTCCATGCACTCGACCAGCGACGACAACGGCTGGTACTGCAGGTGCTCGAAACCGGGCGTGGGCATCAGCGTGCCGTCAGCGTCGACCGCTGCCGGCATGTACGGCTTCGACCACGGTTGTCCGGGCGTCCAGCCATCGCTGTACGACGCATTCGGGGCGACCGTGTCGGGATAGACCCGACCGTTGATGAGCGCGAAGTCGGCGCGATAGTCGCTCCACTCGGGCAGCTGGATGTGGGCGTCAGCCCAGTGCGATTCGGCCCACACCTCCGACAGGTGCATTGCGTATTCCCGGTCGTACTCGGTCGACGGATCGTTGTAGAGGTACTTGTGGCCCGGCGAGTTCAGTGCCGGCCGCACGAACACCAGACCGTTCATGCCCATGTGCACGTGCTCGACGTCTTCGACGTGACAGTGGTACATGTACGTCCCCGGGTCACGGGGCCGGTACACGTAGCGGAACACGGTGCCGGCTGGCACCGAAACCGAACCGGTCGGCTCGCCGTCGAAGAACGGGATGACGTTGCGCATGCCGTGCCAGTGCAAGGTGTGCGCATCGAACAGGTCGGGCCGCATGGCCAGCCCCAGGTTGGTGATATCGACCACGAACTGGTTGTCCTTGGCATCGGTGAACTCGTCGACCCAGAACAGCGGAGCGCTGTGTTGCGCATGTTCCTTCTGGGCGAAGCGGTTGGCCTCGGACAGTTCGGTGATGTTGCGGAACCCGAAGATGTAGGTCGTCAGCCCAGAGTCGGTGCCGTTCGGGCCCTTGTCCACTGCCAACGGATCGGGATGGAAGATCGGGATGGCGGGCGTGAGGGGCAGGCCCATCCATCCGTCGGTGCCACCGAGGTACATGTGCGCGGGCCCGGTGTAGACGGTGTCGGCAGAGACTCGGCTGGCCGAGAACGGCTTGAACAGCTTCATCCCGCCGCCGGTCGTGGCGGCGACCAGCGCCGCGCCACCGGCGTACTTGAACAGCTGTCGCCGGTCGATACCGGCTCGTTCGTTGGGTGCACTCATCGTGTGGTCTCCCTCATCCGTGCCGTTGCCATTGGTGTTGCCGGTGGTGCCGTTGCCGTTGCTGGTGGTGTTGGTCTGGTGGCTCACAGCGTCCCGCCACCGAAGTTGTCGACCCGGGCGTTGCCGGCCAGGGTGTTCCCGGTTCCTGCGAACCACAGCCCGATCTGTCCGTCCGGATTGGCGGCCGACCATGCCGACACGTCGATCGGGCTGCCGATCGGGATGCCATTGCGATACACCGTCACCTGTCCCCCGGTGACCTTTGCCCACAGCCGGTTGCCGTTGACGAAGGTGGCCGGGATCGTCACGACCGGGATGGCCGAGGTGCCTACGGTCTCGACCGTCACTGTGCTGTTCGACTTGTGGTAGATCACTCGAAGCATCGAGCTACCCGACGAGCGCAGCACCAACCCCTGCGCGCTGGCCACGTTGCTGATGTCGGTCAGCGTGACGTAGGCCTCCTGGTTCTTGCCGACCAAGGCCGGACTCGCCCGGTACAACAGCGGGGCGGTTGCTCCTGAACGGATCTCGAGCGTGCTGTTGTTCACCCGGTAGCCAGGCCTGAGAACGATGGGGAGGGGGGTCTGGGCAATCCAGCTGGCCCCGAGGTTGACGTTGTTCGCCCGGTTGAAGTTGTCCCTCAACGGGGTGGTGGGGGCGTACTCCGTCGCCGGCGGCAACGCCGTGGTCGTACCCAGCGAGAACGCATCGACGTCGAGAGCGTCGCTGGTGCCAAGCCCCCGTGCGGTTCCGTCGAAGTACTTCGACCAGGCCCCGGCGTTGTAGTAGACGACGTCCTCGTCATGCACTGCTCCCAGCACGGGCAGCGTCGTGTCGGTGCTGAAGGACATGTAGAAGTGCGTCGAGTCGACGAACACCAGCCCATCCACGTTGACATTGCCTGGACCGGTTGCGCCGATCGATGGGATGCCGATCGTCGACGCATCGACAACCCGCGTGTACGAGGTGCCACCGTTCCACCGGTAGATGTCGGCATCGTCGCCCGTCGTCGTGCCGGGCGCCGCGGTCACTCCAGGCGGGAGGTTGTTGTTGTCTGTCGAGAAGTACAACGTGTTGCCGACGTAGCTGATCGCATCGAGATCGAACGGAGTGCCGCCGAAGATCCCGCCGCCGCCTAGCCCGTTCAGGATGCCGCGGAACGGCGCCGTCCAGCTACCAGCGCTGTAGAACAGAACATCCTCGTCAGCTGCAAGGAACACCGGTGAGGGCAAAGCGGTCGTGCCGGCGAAGGACACGTAGAAGTGTGTGTCGTCGATCCTGGCGAAGCCGTCGATGTTGGCCCCGGCTGGGATGCCGATCGCCGAGGCGTCGACCGTTCGGCTGTATGCGGTGCCGCTCCAGCGGTAGATGTTCGAGTCGTCGGCCGTCGTGGCAATGCCGGGAGGATTGGCGTTCCCGGCCGTCGAGAAGTAGAGCTCGTCGAACGGGGGCGGAGGAACCGTGCCGATGAGCTCGTCGGCACCGGCCTCGAACCCGCCATCGGACGGCCGAGTCTGATGGTCGATATCGGTCGCCGGAGCATCGACGTTGCCGGTCCCTTGATACAACGGCAATGCCTGCAGGGCTGCGCCCAGGTTTGCCGCCGGCGAGGTCGCCGCGATGTGGTAGTCACCCAGCAGTTCGGGTGGCAGGTCGAGGCTGACCAGAATTGCTCCGATGAACGCCGGGTTGGTGCGCCAGCCCACGAACGACACAGCGGTGTCGTAGGGCGACAACACGTTCGGATCGGCCGAACTGTTGGTCGCACTTGTGGTGTACGGGTGGGTGCCGGCGTTCTGTTGGATGACCGAACTGGTCGGCGCCAACATGCCGCTGTCGTCGGCCACACCGAGGTCCCACACGTTGATGGTGGGGCTGGGATCGCCTGCAGCACCGATGCCGGAGACGAGGCTGGCCGTCTTGGTGCCGGCACGGTTGTCCCAGAAGATGTTGTTGAACAGCAGGGGATTGCTGAACGTCGGCGAACCGGTCAGCATGGCCTGCAGCAGATCGCTGTTCTTCGAGGTCGACAGGCCGGCCGGAGCTGGCTGGCCGTTGCTGGTGACTGCGGTTGCCGTCGTCACGTTCTTCATGACCGTGTTGTTGTAGAAGCGGATGTTCGGCGTGTCGTTAGTGCCGACACCGCCGCCCTCATGCGTCGACACGTTGTTGACGATCATGTTGTTGTAGACGTTCATCGGGAAGTTCCCGGCCATCAGGAAGCGCAGACCGCCGCCGTCGTCGTTGGACAGGTTCGCCTGAATGAGGTTGTTGTAGATGTCGACTGCGCCGCTGCCGGGCGACAGTGCTGCCGGGTTGCTGGGCAGTGCACCGGCGATCATGATGCCGCCGCCCTCGTCGTACGAACGGTTGAACCACAGCCGGTTGTCGTGGATCCTGCCGCCAGGGCTGTAGCCGTAGGCCGTGATGCCACCGCCGTACTCGGCCGAGAAGTTGCCACAGATGTCGTTGTTGGCGACCTCGTAACCGTCTGAGCCTGCGAACAACCCGATACCACCCGCCAGGTTGGTACCGGCATTGGCGATGATCCGGTTGTTGGCGATGCGAACGCCCTCGTTGTGGTTCGGCTCGTTGAGGTCGGGGGTACCGATGCGGATCGTGCCGTAGGCACCACCGTTGCTCTCGACCACGTTGTTGGTGATCTGCAGGCTGCGTGCGTAGGCGTTGGCGAACACCGCACCACCTTGGGTCACCACGTTGGCCGGCAGGCCGTTGTTGCCGCCGCCGATCTGGTTGAGGTTGTTCGGGAACCCCTGCTGATCGCCGCCACGAATGTCGAAGCCATCGATCGAGCCCGGGAACGTGGCTGTGAAGCTGAGCGCGTTGCGGGCATAGATCGACACAACGGCTCCGTCATTCACGCTCTGGTTTCCGGCCCAGTTCAGCGAGTCGATCTTGGCGTACCAGGCGTCGATCAGGGCGCTGTCTCCCCCGAAGGCACTGCCGTCGATGATCGTGCCGGGCACGAAGGTGTTGCCCTGGAAGCCACCGGAACCGACGCCCTGCAGCTTGACCGGAGTCGACACGATGAGGTTCTCGAAGTAGGCACCACGGGGGTTGATCCGGACGTTGCCGAAGTCGGGCTGACCGGGATAGACGACCACCAGGTCTGCGGCGTTGTTCGACTCGGCGGCGTTGATCGCTGCCTGAATCGTGACGTAGCTCTTGCCAACGCCGACCTCGTACACCGTTGGGTTGTACGAGCCACCGAGCACATGGAAGGTCAGGCCGTTGACAGTGGCCGCACCGCCATCGTTGGTCACCAACAGTTGGTGCGGTCCGACTGCGAAGTCGGCCGGCACTGTTGCCGCGATGGTCGTGTCGTTCCACGTACCGGTTGCAAGGGCGGTGCCGTCGAGCGTGACCGAACCGGTTCCCTTGGTGGCACCGAAGCCGAGGCCGTTGATCGTGAACGATGATCCTGCGGGTGCAGGAGTGACGTACGGCTTCGACACCGAGAACAACTGCGGCACCGTGGTCGACTGCGCGCACTCGACCGTGGTCGTCTGACCGCCGGGCAACTGCACCGTCACACCCAGCTGGGTGGGGGCCAGGTCGGCCGGGATCAGACTTCCCGGGATCGCCTCGAACTCGGCGGCGATGGTGCGGAACTCGGGCCTGTAGTTGGGGTTCAACTGGCCGGGTGTGCCGGGGTCGTTGCCGACGAAGCGGTACACGTTGGCGCACACGCCCGATGGGGTCGGGCAGTTGATCCGGTTGGTCGAGGGCATCAGCACGTCGAACAGACCGCTGTAGTCGGACTCCGCGGTGTAGACCAGCCGGTTCGTGTAGTCGTAGATGCCGACCGGTGCGAACGGCACGCCGGCCTTCTCGCCGAAGTTGATCTGGTTGGGGTTGCTCGAGAAGTTCAGGTCGTCGACGATCAGCCCCCAGAAGCGACCGGGCAGCGGCACATCGGTGAACACGTTGAAGGTCGGAGCGATCGACTTGCCGTTCGCCAGTGGCACCAGCTTGGTATCGCACGACGGCTTGGCCATGCCCTCGTAGGGCGAGCCGGCGATGTCGACGAACGTCGGGTTGTCGGTGGGCGTCGAGGGGTCGACCTGCACGCCGGCGGGCAGGCCGGTGGTTCCATCGCCGACGATCCCGGGAAAGCCGTCAGTTCCGATGTTGGCCACATCGACGATGTGCAACGCGCCGGCACACGCAGGCGGCGGCACCTGGGGGGTGAACGGATCGCCGTTGCCGATGTTGATGTCTTCTTCCCGGGTGAACTTGTACAGCGGCTTCGCTGCAGCCGTCGTGTCCTCGGGGATGACCACACGAACCAGGTAGTCGGCCGCGCCGGGCAGTGCAGTGGGGGCCTTCCCGTTCAAGCACTCACCGGTGACCGGATCAATTCCAGGCGGGCCGAACGGCACGTCGCCGTCCAGACCGAAGCAGCCATCGCCGAACCCGTAGTTGCCGTCGACCGTCGAGTAGCCGTTCTGGAACTGCACGCCCATCAACGGCGCCTCCAGGCAGTCGGTCGACGACTTGGTGATCTGCTGGTCGTGCTTGTAGGTGATCTCGTTGCCCTCGACATCACGAGGGATGCAGATGCCGTCGCCGTTCCTGCCGGGTCGTTCCCAGGTCTCGGTGGTGGTCGCGTTCAGCAGCGTGCCGTGTGCGTACGAGCCGTCAGCAGCGAGCTGGTACTGCTCGGCTGCGTCACAGGGAACGTTGGGACTGCCATCGTTTCCGAAGGTGCAGTCGATCGGCGCGTACAACTCGATGCCCAGGCCCGATACGCCCGGTTGCCAGTCTTCGACTGCTGCGTAGCGAGGATCGAGCTCGTTGCGGGTGGTGTCGTACGACACGGTTCCGACGATGCCGCCGTTCTGCGGGTCGGCAGGGTCCGAGCCGTTGGCGCTGTACGAGTGGACACCCCAGTCGAGCCTGCCCGACAGGCCGATGATCGGCAGGGTGCTGACGTCAACACCGGCGCCCACCACCGTGGTGGGGGCTGGCTGGTTGTCGGCTTGGTAGGTGACGCCCGTCGTGTAGTACAGGTCGCTGTAGGCCTCCATGACCAACCACTGGGTCATGGGATACGCACTCTCCATGCGGTAGAAGCCGCACGCATCGGTGCTGACCGCAGTCGAGCCGCGATCCATCAATGAGTTCTCACGGCGACGCATCACAACACCGAAGTTGGGGACGCCCGTCTCGCCTTCGTTGGCCTGAGGGCAGCCGTCGTTGTTGGTGTCGGTCCAATCCATGATGCCGTTGCGGTTGGTGTCGTTGAAGACGTGGCCGGTGTACTCGGTCCACCATCCGGTCAGCGGCAGCACACCCAGGTCGGCCGTTTCGCCGTTGGCGATGGTGACGTTCTGGATGGCGAGGATGTAGTCCTGCGGTTCGTCCCACCACGTGAGGGTGTAGTTGCCGTCCGGCACGTTCGGGATGGTGAACTTGCCGTTGGCGTCACCCTGGCCCACCCACACTGCGGTGTCGCCGTTGTCGAGATCGGTCAGTGCGATCCATGGATTGGCGATCGGACCGGCCAGCTTGCCGCCGCTGAGACCGCCGAAGATGTCGCCGCCGATCGGCAGGCCACCACCCGATGGCACGTAGACCTTGTAGATGTCGACGACACCCTTGATCGTGCCGCTGCCGGCAGGCATCGTGTTACGACCGCCGGGGGCGTAGCCGAAGATGATTGCCGGGAACGGCTCGCCGGCCACGACGAACTCGGTGTCCAGACCCGTGGCGCCTTCCATGATCCATGCGTCCCAGTCATGGTTGCCCTCGAGTGTCGTCGTCTGGATGAAGTTCGTGTTGTTGGGAGGTGTCACCGTCAACGTGAAGCGGTTGGTGCCCAGGTTCGGCACTTTCACTTTGCCTTCGATCGCCGCCGTAGCAGGCACCGGGGACCCGAAGCTGCTGCCCGCTGTCGGGCGCGGGTCGGTGGTCATCTGCAAGCCGGTCGGGTCGTTCGGGCATGGGCCGCTCAATGGCAGCACGATGCCGATGTCGACGCCGCCATCAACCACGTAGCAGTAGCTGAGGCACACACCGGTGCCACACAAGGGCGAGCCGTAGACATCTGTCGTCACCTCGCCGAGGGTGTCGCGAACAACGCCGGTGAATCCGGCCAGGCCATGCTCGGCCGGCAGATCGGGCGCGCCGTTCACGGGCGAGATGTCCTCGAACACCGCCGCCTGGATCGTCGCGTCGGGAAGCCCATCGGGCTGCGTCGGTTGCATCGTCACCGTGACCGGACCATCGAGCGGGACCGTAAAGTGGACGCCGTCGAGCTTGAAGCCATCGGCCAGCACCGAGATCAGATACCGACCATTGGGTACGAACAAGCCGCCAGGTCCGAAGTCGCTTTGATCGCCCTGGGTGTAGATGGGCGAGGAACTGGCGACACCCATCGACGTCCAACTGCACGTGGATGGGTAGCCGGCGTTCTCGGGTGAGCAGCCGTCGGAGGGCACCCGCTGCTCGGTCGTCCCCGTGTTGTCGACGTTGATGATGTATTTGAAGCTCGAGATGCCGGTGCCGCCCGTGGCGGAGACCACATGAAGATCCATTTGATTTCCTGCCGCCTGAACGGCGGAGGGTGTGACCGACTGGAACACCAGGGCGGCGGCGAGTACGAACAGGGCCGAGGCGGCCGACACAACTCGGCGGCGACGGGACGATGTCGGGGACTGCATCTTCATCTGGCTCTCCTTACGGGACGCACTGAACAACGGGCGGATGCCGGAACGGCTCATGACTGCACTCCTTGGTGGAGGTGGAGCGAGGTGGACAGCGCGGTGGGCTGCACGGTCGTCATCGACGTCGCAATCACCGGGCTCGGCACACCGCCGCACACGCCGAAGCGCACGCTTGACACACGTCCGATGCCACCGTGCGCACTTGCGCTCGATGAGGTGATGTTCGAACTGTCGTACTGAAAATGCCGAACCAACATGCCGCCCGCTACTTCCGCTCCGAACCGTCGTGATCTCGCCGGTTGTCCGGGGATCACTCAGTTGCCGCCGACGAGATTTCAGACGGAACGTGCTTCAACAAAGCTTTGAGATGACCTTTGACGACTCTCGGTTGTTTGACCGTTGACGACCGTTGATCGTCCGTTGAGGAAACGCCAACAAGCCCGCCACGCCATGTGGTGAGGGGCGCGCGACGACGTGCGCCTGGCCACACCCGGCGACCGTCGGGCTCAGTCGGGGTTGCGGTGCATCGGGGCCCCGGCGGCCAGAGCGCGACGGATCAGATCGCCAGCAAAGGTCACTCCCCGTGCTCCATCCACGCTCAGCAGGCCCAACTCGATGGCGTGCTGCACCAGGTCGGCGATGGTCTCGCCTGCGAGCCGCGCAGTGAACGCCAACTCGGTGAGATCGAATGGCTGCGGCAATGTGGCCGCCAGTTGCAGCACATGCCGGCTGAGCTCGCCGGCCTCATCGACGCGTGCCAGGACGGCTGCGGTCGCCGCCTGCGATAGCTCCCCGTCGCCGCGGGCAGCTTCAATGCATGCGGCGATGGTGGCTGGATGTCCCCCGGTCTCGGCCCACAGTCCGTCGATGCCCAGCGTCTCGACATCGTCGTACGACAACGAGGCCAGCTGGACGACTCGGGCAACCGCTGCCGATGGCAGATCATCCATGGCGGGGCTGACCGGAGACCGCGCAGCGACGACGCACAGC
>JANNFQ010000309.1:0-1679 GCA_031380045.1 Acidimicrobiaceae bacterium | reverse complement strand
GGACACTCGGCCATGAGACCGACGCGGGTGGGGTTTTGCGGGTCGACGAACGTGCGAATGCTTGTGATACCGATCTGGGCCATCGCTTCGGCGCGCTTCGGTGATGCGAGCCAATGAGCGGTGTCCTTCACATCGTGGTGGGCGATGATTGTGGGCATGGATGCTCCTTTCAGCGAGCACGTCGCTGACGGTGACGGACTCAATGTGAGGTCGCATCGTACGCGACCAACCGCGATGCTCGTTCACGCGATCGATGCGGGCCTCGCCAGCCACTCCCGTGAGGGGCAACGTCCAACAGATGCGCCGATCGGGGCGGCTGGCC
Organism: Acidimicrobiaceae bacterium; assembly: GCA_031380045.1. Lineage (GTDB taxonomy): Bacteria > Actinomycetota > Acidimicrobiia > Acidimicrobiales > Ilumatobacteraceae > VFMC01. Next base: position 1,357 of record JANNFQ010000309.1, on the reverse strand, counting down.
GGAACTCGGTCGGTCGTGGTTCCTGCACGCGTGTTCTGGCGTGTCTGGTCATGCGGCGCCGGGTTCAGCGATTTTCGTATTACGCTGTGTGTCGATGGAGATCCACCGTTCGGCTGGCAAGCACGGCGTTCCCGAAAGCGACGTCCTGCATGCCATCGAGCACGAGATCGTGTCGGTGGACCTAGAGCCCGAGGCGGACCCGCCGAAGGTCCTCGTCATCGGACCCGACTCGTCTGGGAACCTGCTCGAGGTGATCGTGCTCGTGCTCGCCGACGACCGGTTGATCGCCATCCACGCTATGAAGTTGCGCCGCCAGTTCTACGAACTCCTGCCCGGAGAGGAGGGCCCACGATGACCGACAAGACCTACCGCACGAAGTCAGGCAAGACCCTGACCGAAGCCGACCTCGACGCACTCGCCGACGAGGTCGCCATCGCTGACTACGACACCGAAACCCTGAAGGGTCGTCGCCGCGGGCGTCCGCTGCTCGGCTCTGCTCCTGCCGAAGTCGTCCCGGTTCGACTCGATCCTGAGCTCCGCGCCGCGATCGAAGCCCGAGCCGAAGCTGACGACACCAACAGCAGCGAGATCATCCGCCGAGCCTTGCGCGCCTACCTCGACGTCGCCTGAGAACGCACGGCGCACCGATGCGCCGATCTGCGACCCGTTCAGCTCGACTGCGGGCGTGTTCTGAAGCGCGCCTTCTGCTTGGTTCGCGTAACTCAGGGAGGACGCGGATCGCTACGGTTCGGCGCTAGGGCGCTGTGGTACCGCCGCCGACGCAAGACGGCCGACCTTGATCTGGATGGACGAGTCCTTCGGGGTAGCCACAATCCCCGTACCACATTCCGATGACCACAGTGCCTTCCGGATCGCCGTACATCTTGATCGGCGGAAACGGTTCTCCGAGACCGTTGGCTTGTGCTGCGGCCTGCTTCTCGCACAACGAGAAGTAGCCGACGGTCCCGTCGAAACCGTCGGGCAAGCCGGCTTTGGCAAGGGACCCAGCAGCGCACGCTGATGGGACATCATGGGCAGAATCACCCGATGCCGTGCTCCTGCCGACGAGGAACGACAGCACCGCAACGCCGACCAACACAACAACCGAAGCGACCAGCCTGCCGCGCCCACTTTGTCCCGGTTCCATAGGCCTCATGATGTTCCACTTTGATTCTCATGTCCATGTCCGCCAGATCGACGCAGATTCGGCGGGCCCGTCAGCCTCAGCCCGAGTGCTTGTCTGAATCGCTGACGTCGGCGTCACGGTGTCCGAAGAAGAAGTGATGCTCAACTCTCCAGATCAACGGAATGGCGAGTACCAGCGCAACGAGCCCGGCGCGCCAATCGAAGAACGTGG
>JANNFQ010000308.1:0-9036 GCA_031380045.1 Acidimicrobiaceae bacterium | reverse complement strand
GCGGCGTCCACTCCTTCGCCCACGATGACCTCGACGGCGTCGGCGGCCAGTTGTACGGCGACGTCCATCTCTTCTCGCTCGGCCTTGCTCAGCTTCGACAGCACGTGCGCGGCGCCACGTTCCTTCGAGGGTGGCTTGCCGATGCCGATGCGCACCCGCACGTAGTCCTGCGTGTGCAGGTGCTGGGTGATGCTGCGTAGACCGTTGTTGCCGGCCAGCCCGCCTCCCGCCTTGACCCGCACCACCGACGGGGGCAGGTCGAGTTCGTCGTGCACGATGATCAGTTGCAGCGGGTCCTTCAGGTGGTAGCGCCGCATCAGGGCCTGCACCGAACGGCCGCTGTCGTTCATGAACGTCAGCGGAAACGCCAACGCCACCTGACGCGAGGCGATGGAACACTCGGCGACCAATGCGTCGTCACGGCCCGAGCGCATGGTGGCGCTGTTTCGCGCCGCCAGGATGCCCACGGTTTCCTCGCCCACGTTGTGGCGCGTTCGAGCGTATTGCTTGCCCGGATTGCCGAGGCCCACGACCAGGAAATCGATGGCCATCGTGAGGGTCGAGCAGTCGTATTCGACGAGGTCGCGCTGGGCGACGAATCAGTTGGTCACTCGGCCGATTCGGGGGCGGCGTCGCCACCCTCGGCAGCGGCTTCGCTCTCGGCGGCGGCCTCGGCTGCGTCGGCAGCCGTGTCTTCAGCCGTTGCCCGCAGGACCAGCACGGTGACGATCGGCATCTCGGGATCACCGATGGCCGTGACCCCAGCGGGCATCGGCACGTCGGACAGCCGGATGACGTCGTGGGGGTGCATGCCGCTGATATCGATGACGAACTCGTTGGGCATGTTGTTGGGGGTGGTCAACACGTCGATGGTGTCGACGGCCGGGTCGACCAAGCCGCCCTCGGCCAGCACTGCCTTGGCCTCGCCCTCCAGGCGCACTGGCACCGACACGGTGATCTCTTCGTTCATGTTGACCTGCAGGAAGTCGATGTGGCTGACCGTGCGCTTCACGGGATGGCGCTGCATCTCTTTCACCACGGCGGGGTAGCTCTTGCCGTCGACCTCGAGTGCCAGCACGGTGTTGCTGCCGGCCGGGCCACTGAGCGCCAGGCGCAGATCGCGCCGTTCCACGCTGACGCTGATGGGCGACATGCCACGGCCGTACAGCACACCGGGGATGTGACCCTCGGTGCGCAAGCGGCGAGAAGAGGGCGAACCGGTGGTCCGACCAGTGGTGGCGACGAGCTTGGTTTGCGACATGACGGCCTCGATCAACAGCGTTCCAGAACGGTCGTCGAGCCTATCGGCGCGGGAACTGGATCGGAAACCCGATCAAGCCTGGTTCTCGCCACCGAAGATCTCGCTGACGCTGGTGTCGTCGAACACGGCGTTCAGCGCATCGGCGATGAGCGGAGCGATGGACAGCACTTCGATCTTGTCGATCTGCTTGTCGGGCGTCAGCGGCAGGGTGTTGGTCAGCACCACCCGGTCGATGCGCGAGTTCTTCAGGCGATCGATGGCCGGACCGCTGAGCACACCGTGCGTGGCCATCGCCCACACCTCGGTGGCACCCCGCTGCAGCAAGATCTCGGCAGCACTGCAGATGGTGCCGCCACTGTCGATCATGTCGTCGGTCAGGATGCACAGGCGGCCGTTGACATCGCCGATCACTTCCTTGGCCTCGGCGACGTTGTGGGTACCCTTCGGCCGGCGCTTGTAGATGAAGGCCAAGTCGGCGCCCTTGTCGGTCAGGTGCTGGGCCATGCGCTCGGCCACCTTGATGCGGCCGGCATCTGGCGACACGATGACCGGGTTCTGGGCGTTCTTGCGGATGTAGGCCTCGAGCACCGGCATGGCCGTGAGGTGATCGACGGGGCCGTCGAAGAAGCCCTGGATCTGACCGCTGTGCAGGTCGATGGACACCATGCGCTTGGCGCCGGCGGTCTTGAACAGGTCGGCGATGAGGCGTGCCGTGATGGGCTCGCGGCCCTCGGCCTTGCGGTCTTGACGGGCATATCCGTAGAACGGGCACACGGCGGTGATGCGCTTGGCGGAAGCGCGGTAGGCAGCGTCGATCATGATGAGCTGTTCCATGATCGAGTCGTTGATGCTGCGGCCGTCGCAGCCGTAGTGGGTCTGCATGATGAACACATCGGTGCCACGGATGCTCTCGCCGAAACGCGGTCGCACCTCGCCGTTGGCGAACTCGACCAGGTTGGGGTGGCCCAACTCGACGTTCAGATGCTCGGCCACCTCCTGGGCAAGCGCCGGATGCGTTCTACCGGAGTAGAACGACATGCGCTTGGTGGTGACCTTCTCCATTGTGGGGGCTCCGTTGTTCGACTCAGGCGACGGGTGCAGTGTAGAACGCACCGGTCGTGACACCCGCAGCCACCGAGCTTCCCGGTGGCAGATGAGCGAATGGGCCGACGCGGGCGCCGGACGCGACCTCGGCATCGTCGCCCACGGTGTGTTCGACGGTGCAATCGGCGGCCACGCGGCAGTCGCTCAATCGCACATCGGGGCCGATCTCGCAGCCGTCACCGATGATCGTGTCACCCTGCAGGATGGTGCCCGGATACAGGGTGACGTCGCGCCCCAGGCGAACGTTGACGTCCAAGAAGGTCTGCCGAGGATCCAGCATGGTGACGCCGTTCAACAGCCAGTTGCGGTTGGTGCGGTGCCGCAATTCGCGTTCGACCATGGCCAGCTGCCAGCGATCGTTCACCCCCTGGGTCTCGTCGGGCGACGCCTCGAAGCATCCGACGCGATGGCCCATGCTGGCCAGCACGCCGATGACGTCGGTCAGGTAGTACTCGCCCTGCACGTTGTCGGGCGACAGGTGCCGAAGCGCCGGTGCCAGCAGGTCTCGGCGAAACGCGTACATGCCCATGTTGACCTCGGCGATGGCACGTTCGTCGTCGCTTGCGTCGCGTTGTTCGACGATGCGCACCACGCGGCCGGCCTCGTTCTTGGTGGCCGAGCGGACGATGCGTCCGTAGCCGGTGGGATCGTCGAGGATGCTGCTGGTCAGCGTGGCCGCGAAGCCGTTCGCGACATGCGTGGACACCAGTTGAGCCAGCGTTTCGGGCCGGAGCAGCGGCGTGTCGCCGGGCAGGATGACCACGGTGGAGTCGTCGTCCAGGTCGTCGCCCGGAATGGCGGTCATGCCCACCATGGCCGCGTCGCCCGTGCCGCGCTGAATGGTCTGCTCGACGAAGCTGACGTTGGCCCATGTGGGGGCCTGCTCTTGCACCTTCTTGGTGACGCGCTCGGCACCATGACCGACGACCAGCACCGTGCGCTCGACCTGGACGTGTTCAAGGGCGTGGATGACGTGCATGACCATGGCCCGACCGCAGATCATGTGCAGCGGCTTGGGCCGGGACGAGCGCATCCGTGAGCCTTCGCCGGCGGCGAGCACGATTGCGGAAACAGCCATGCACCAGTTCTATCGCACTGGCTGAGGTGAGGGTGTGCACCATTCGCCGTTGCTCCGGGGAGAGGATTCGAACCCCTATACGCGGCACCAAAAACCGCTGTCCTACCATTGAACGACCCCGGAAGGACGTGCAGCAGACTACCGGCGGAGGGCAACTGGTCCCTGGTCTGTTTGGGTTCGGTCGTCGCGACCGGTAGCGTCTGACGAGCTATGGGTTCACTGATCAAGAAGCGCCGTAAGCGCATGCGCAAGAAGAAGCACAAGAAGATGCTCCGGCGTACGCGCCACGCACGTCAACGCGGCAAGTAACCAACTCACGTTCTTTCCACGGCCCCCGCAGCCGACTTCGGCCGCCATGCGGGGGCCGTTGCGCGTCCGGGGACTGGTTCGATCTGTGCAGTCTCACGGCCGTGTACGCGTGAACACCACCGTCGCCAGCGGCGCCAACTGGCGCGCCTGCGCGTGGTGGCCTTCGATGAACCAGGTGGCACCGCTGCCGGCCAGCGTGGGCACCTGACCGAGGGCTGCGGCGATGCGGTCGCGCCACACCGCCAGCTGTGGAACTACGGCGATCGCAGCGGGTTCCAGATCGTTGGCGCCGGCGCTGGTGGGCCCGCCCATCTCGTCCCAGGCGCGGTACACGGCCGGCGTGCTGACCGTCAGCGGTGGCACGATCAGGGTCACATCCAGGGCCACGAACGGCAGCGGCTCGATGATCTCGCCGATGCCGCGCACCCGCGCCCGGCCGCCCACGATGCAGAACGGGATGTCGGCGCCCAGGCGAGATGCCGCCAGCAGATCGTGGTGCCCGGCCCAGCGCAGCACGGCCGCTGCATCGGCAGACCCGCCCCCCAGGCCGCCGCCGTGCGGGATCTGCTTGTCGATGTGCACCGCTGCGCGCCGCGCCGCCAGCTGCAGCGCCCGGGCCACCAGGTTCGTCTGGTCCAGCGGCATGCCGGCGGCGAACGGGCCGTCGGCCGACAGGCCGTCTGCGCCTGGTTCGAGGGTGAGCCGATCGCACAGCTCCAGAGCGACCATCTCGGCATCGATCAGGTGGTAGCCGTCGTCGCGCACACCGGTGATGCGCAATGTGCGGGTCAGCTTGGCCGGGGCGTCAAGGGTCGACACGGCGCAGATCGTCCCACGCGTGGGCCAGCCGCCCCCACTCGATCACGTCGAGCTCCTCCGGCCGTCGCTGACCGTCGATGCCGGCTGCGTCGAAGACCTCGTTGGTGATGACATCGGCCAGCGATCTCCGCATCATCTTGCGCCGGTGCCCGAAGGCGGTACGCACCAACGTGAACATCGTGGTGGGATCGGCGTCGGTCGCGGGCGCCGGACGGCGGGTGATCTCGGCCAGAGCGCTCTCGACGTTCGGCCGCGGCACGAACACGCTGGCGGGAACCAGACCGGCGATGCGCGCCGTTGCCCAGTAGGCGATCTTCACGCTGACGGCGCCGTATGCCGACGAGCGCGCCGGAGCGCAGAAACGCTCGGCCACTTCGCGTTGCACCATCACCAGCATGCGCTGGATCGCCGGGACGCCGTCCAGCAGATCACACACCAGCGGGGTGGCCACGTTGTACGGCAAGTTGGCGACCAGCACCCATCGATCGTGCTGGCCCAGAAGCGCGGACCAATCCAGCGTCATCGCGTCAGCCTCGAGCACGGTCACATCGGTGTCGGCCACCACGGTGCGCAGGACCGGCACGATGCCCCGATCGATCTCCACTGCGGTCACGGCCGCACCGGTTTCGGCCAGGGCCAGGGTCAGCGATCCGAGGCCGGCTCCGATCTCGATGACGTGGTCGCCCGGCCCAACATCGGCCACGCGAGCAATTCGACGAACTGTGTTGGCATCGGTGACGAAGTTCTGGCCGAAGCTGCGACGTGGAGCCAGCCCGTTGTCGGCGAGGAGCTGGTCGATGTCGGCGCGTGACAGCACCGGGTTCTGCTCGCTACCAGCTGAGTCGCACCGGGATGGGTGCGTCAACCAGGTCGGCGATGGCCACGTACACGTCGGTGTGCATGACGATGTCGGCATCGGCCGGCTTCGACACGCCGAGGGTGTTGGTGCAGGTGGTGGACAGACCGTTGTCGATGTTGGTGACCGTGACAGTCGCCCCGGATGGCGCAAGGTACGTGGTGCACGGGCGCACGATGGTCGAGTCGACGTAGCGCCGGTAGGTGGCCTTGCCCCGCGCCTCGCGGTCGCCCGGGGCATCGGGCAGGGCTACGTCGATCACTGCCGGGGCCACGACGACCGCTGTGTTGTCCAAGAAGATCGGGCGTTCGGGTTCGGTCGTCGGGGCGGAGGCGGACGCGGCCGGGTCGGGAGCCTGCACGCCGGCAGCGGCAACGCTGGACGATCCGCGCGACCCGGGCTGGTCGCGATCGAGCAGCCAGATGGAGGGCAGTGCGATCAGCGTGAACGCCGTGGCGACGACCAGCCGCCGACGTTCGTGTACCTCCATCAGTAAAAGGCTACGAACTGAGTGCCCGAATGGCAAGGCACCCCGCGGCAGCGGACGTTCGAATCGCCTGTCCTGCGCTCAGCGGGCCAGGTCAGGGGGTGCGCGGGTCGGTCGGAAGATTCGCCCCAAGCAGGCCGGGGAAGGCCGCTCGAGTGGCAGCTGCGGTGGACAGAGCGATGGTGTCCAGCGGCACGCCACGCAGATCGGCAACGAACTGGGCGACATGACGGACATGCGCGGGCTGGTTCGTCTTTCCCCGAAACGGCACCGGTGCCAGGTACGGGCTGTCGGTCTCGACCAGCAGACGGTCCAGCGGGCACATCATGGCTGCGGCCTGCAGATCGACGGCCGTCCTGAACGTGACGATGCCGCTGAACGACAGGAACGCACCCAGATCCAGACAACGTTGCGCCTCCTCCACCCCGCCGGTGAAGCAGTGGAAGATGGTGCGCTCGGGTACTCCCTCGGCGGCCAACACGTCGAACGTGTCGGCCCATGCGTCGCGCGTGTGGATGACCAGTGGCAAGCGGCGCTGGTGGGCCAGTTGGATCTGCGCGGCGAATGCAGCGCGCTGCACATCGCGAGGGGAGTGGTCGTAGTAGTGATCCAGCCCGGTCTCGCCCACGGCGATCACATTCGGATCGTCCAAGAACGACGCGATGCTGTCGACGCCGTTCGTCGCGTCGTGCGGATGCAGCCCGGCGGTTGCGAACACTCCGTCGTATGCGGCGGCGATCTCGATGGCAGCAGCGGTCGTGGTCGCGTCGCAGCCGACGTTGATCATGGTGGTGACACCTGCCGCGCGTGCCGCGTCGATGACGTCGTCCAGGGCCACTCCGCGCGTCTCGTAGAGGTGGCAATGGCTGTCGATCAACGTCGGCACGCGCCCAGGCTATGGCCGCGCATCACTTCGCTCGCGTTGCGGCTACTTGCGGGGGAACAGGGGGGTGCCCTTTTCGACGGGCAGTCCGCCGGGGTAACCGCCCCATGTGGCGGCTTGGGGCAGGCGTTGATCGCTGACCTGGCCGCCGAGGCCGATGCGCTCCCACACGTGCTGGCAGATGTCGGGCATGGCCGGCGACGCCAGCACTGACACGATGCGCAGCGCCTCGAGCGCATCGCCCATGACGGCATCGACCGCCGGGCCGGGATCGGCCTTCCACGGTTCGTTGGCCTCGAGGTACGCGTTGGTTGCGCGAAGCAGCGACCACGTGGATTCCAACGCGCGGCTGGGCTGCACCTCGGCCCATGCGGCCGCGGCACCGGCATACGCGGCCTCGGCTGCCTCGACCAAAGGCGAATCTGTTCGCGGCGCGGGGCCGACGCCGTCGCACTTCTTGCCCACCACCGTGGCCACCCGCGACAGCAGGTTGCCGAAGTTGTTGGCGAGGTCGGTGTTGTAGCGGTTGGTCAGACCCTCGTAGGTGAAGTCGCCGTCCTGGCCGTAGGTGGTCTCGGCCAGCACGTAGTAGCGGAAGCCGTCGACCCCGAACTCGTCGGTCAGGTCCAACGGGTTCACCACGTTGCCCGATGTCTTGCTCATCTTCTCGCCACCGACCAGCAACCAGCCGCCGACCGCCCAGCCCTTCGGCGGTTCCAGGCCCGCCGACAGCAGCATTGCCGGCCAGTACACGCAGTGGTGGCGGATGATGTCCTTGCCGATCAGGTGACGGGCCGGCCACCAACTGTTGAAGCGGTCCTGGTCGGTTCCGTAACCGACGGCGGTGATGTAGTTGGCCAACGCGTCGAACCACACGTAGGCGACGTGCTTGGTGTCCCACGGCAGGGGGATGCCCCACTGCAAGCTGGTGCGGCTGACCGAGAAGTCGCGCAGTCCACCGCGGATCAGGCCCAGTGCCTCGTTGCCACGGAACTCGGGCACGATGGCGCCCGGGTGCGCTGCGTACCATTCGAGCAACCGGTCCTGGAATCGCGACAGGCGGAAGAAGTAGTTCTCTTCTTCGAAGTACTCGACAGGGATCTTGTGGATCGGGCACAGGTCGCCAGGCAACAGTTCCTCGTCGGTGTAGTACTCCTCGCACGCGACGCAGTACTTACCCGCGTACACATCGAGCTCGATGTCGCCGGCGTCGTAGCACCGTTGCAGCAGTTTCTGCACGCCCACGCGGTGGCGCGGTTCGGTGGTGCGGATGAAGTCGTCGTTGGAGATGTTCAACGACTTCCACGCCTCTTGGAACAGCGGGGCGATCTGGTCGGTGAACTCCTTCGGCGTCTTCCCGGCGGCATCGGCGGCCTGCTGGATCTTCAGGCCGTGTTCATCCGTGCCCGTCAGGAAGTGGACATCGTCGCCCAGCAGGCGATGCCATCGAGCGAGCGCGTCGCCGATGATGGTGGTGTAGGCGTGGCCCAGGTGCGGGCGAGCGTTGACGTAATAGATGGGGGTGGTGAAGAACTGACGCGACATGGCGACATCCTTTCGATCGAACGGCAAACAGACGGCTGAATCAGGAGCCGATGCGCATTCGACGGGTTTGGATCGAGTTCGTCACGTCGCTCAGGATAGAACCCATGGCCGACATCGGGGCAAGTGAGTTCGACGATGCGACCGAGATGATCGGTTCGGTCGACGTACGGGGCCACGGTCATTTCACCGGTGAACTGCTGGACGGCTGGGACATCGGCGGGAACGCGAACGGCGGCTATCTGTTGGCGCTGGCGGTGCGGGCGATGACCCAGGCCAGCGGTCGGCAGCATCCGATCACGGTCACGGCACACTTCCTGGCGCCCGGCCGTCCGGGGCCGGTCGTGGCAACGACCGAGTTGGTGAAGTCGGGGAAGCGGTTCGCCACGCTGACCGGCTCGTTGGTCGGTGGCGACGGGCGCGAGATCGTCCGGGTGCTGGGCACGTTTGGCGATGTGCGGGAGGGTGCCGGCGAGCGCGAGTTCGTGCACGGGTCACCGCCCGAGGTGCAACCGTTCGACGACTGTGTCCGACGCACGGCCAACTCCGGTGCTGTGCCGTTCGGCCTGGGCGATCGGTTGAACACGCGCATCGACCCGGCGTGTGTGCCCAACCCCGAGGGTCCGCGGAGCGGCGTCGGTGAGATGAAGGGTTGGTTCGCCTTCGCCGATGGGCGGCCGTCCGACCCTCTGGCAGT
>JANNFQ010000034.1:0-9577 GCA_031380045.1 Acidimicrobiaceae bacterium | reverse complement strand
GCCAGCCCTGTGCATCGGTCACCACTTCTTCCGATACGTCTCCGCGATCACGAAGACGTTGCAGCATGACATCGGCGGTGCGCGACAGCGACGCATTGGCAACACGCGCATCGATCATGGCGGTCGCCCGGATCTGGTCGGGATGACTGGTGCTGGTGGCGATGAAGGCCCGTGACGTGGTGTCGGCACGCACGGTGGTGCCGGCGCCGATGAAGTGCACCAGCCCGGCTGTCTCCAGTGCCAACAGCTGCCGAAGTCGTGCGGGCGGTGGGCCGCTGGCGTAATACATGAAGAAGCTGAACCACCGGCTTCCGGCGTCTTCGACGCGCGATCTCGGTGTCAGGCGGCCGGATGCGGCGATGCGGCCGACGGTGCCGATGGTGTGCACCAGCGCGTTGAATGCACCGAGGTCGGCGCTGAAGGCCGGATTGGTGCGCCGGGCGATGTCGGCGCGCACATGATCGCGAACGTGCCGGTGCAGCTCGGCCGCCGACGCGAACTGCAGGCCTGCCAATGGTGCGTTCAACCGTTCGAGATCGAAGATGTCGTCGGTGTCGGCCACCGCATCGGACACGACTGCGTTGGCCGCTGCCCGTCCGTCGGCGGCCGCGAATCGGCTGCTGAACTCGTCCCACGAGCACAGCGTTCGCTCGGGATGCGCGTGGAACAGCTCGTGGTAGTAGCTCCAGCCCACCTCCTTCAGCACCAGCGGCAGCACGTCGGCGCGAAAATCCAGCAGGCGGTCGCCGGCCAGCAGTTCCTTGATCGCGATCTCGTCCACGAACATCGGTAGCCGCGCCCTGGTGGCTTGCAACCGGTAGTCGATTTTCGACAGGTATGGCACACCCCGCCGTGATCCCACGTGGATGATCGGCTCGTTGCCGCTCGGCTCGTAGCGCACGATGGCCTCGGTGCCATCGGTCGCCTCGACATCGGCGACGAAGCGGCCGCCGCGCCCCTCGGTCACCAGCATGATCAGATCGGTGAACGCCTGACCGAACCCCAACGCGATCACGTCGGCGCCCGGTGCCAACGTCGACAGATCCAACTCGGCCGTGTGGCCGGCGGCCACATACGTCAGATGGTGTTCGTCGGCGAACGCCGCCAGCTGCTTGCTGTGCGTCCCCGGATTCGAATCGAGGTGCCCCAGCGCCAGGACGACCACGTCGACCGACAGTGTGTCGCCGTTGTCCAGGTCGATCACCTGCCGACCCGTCTGGTCCTCGCTCAGGTCGATGGCTGTGGCTCGATGCACCACCAGATCGACCTGCTCGGGAAGCGCCGCCACCACCCACCGGTGGAACCATTCGAGGTACGCCGATTGCACCCGGCGGGTGGGAAACGATGTGCCCTCCAACGAATGGATCTCGTCGATCAACTCGGCAGCGCCCAGATCGACCAACGTGGCATCGTCGACAGTCTGTGTCCACTGGTACAGCGACGGTCCCGGGCGAATCGGGCCATCACACTGCACTGAATCGTCGGTGAACATGGTGACGTCCTCGGCCAGCGAGTTCATCCACAGTCCGGCGTGGTTGTCGGGCCGCCATACACGGCCGGTTCCGGCTCGGTGGGGGTCGATCAGGTGCACGGTGAGCGGCCGGCCCGTGAGCACCTGGGTGGCGTTGGCGGCGATGCGCTCGAGCAGCGACGAGGCCGCAGGTCCGGCGCCGATGATCGCCAGCTGAGCGCGACCCTGTGCACGACCCAGAGCTGGCGAGCTCATGCCGCGCCCGTACCGGGACCCAGGAACTCGACGGACATTGCCACCTCCTCCAGTGAGCGCATTCGGCAGTCGTATCGGGAACGCCGATCGAATCGGTCAACTCTCTACCACGACATGGTGACGCATCCCCGATCGCAATTCGCGCGTCCGCGCTGATTGGCTGGTCGTCGTGCTACGCCAGATCTCGGGGTTCCGTCAGGACACGGTCGGTGATTGGGTGGCCGACCTGGCCTGCCATCACGGCCAACACGTGCGGCATCGCCCGCCGCTGTGGCCGCGGCCGTGGGTCCAGACACCGCACGGCCGCGCGCAGCATGTGGGCACCGAGCTGAACTGCCCGCTTTGCGACCGGGCAGAGTTGCCCAAGGGTCTCGAGGTGGTTCGCACGGCCGGGCCCTTCGACGAATCCACGTTGCCTGCAGGGCTGCGCCGCAACCATCGTGTCGCCGACGCAACGTGGGGCCTGCTGCGGGTCGTCAGTGGCACCGCCCGGTTCTCGATGGAGACCGAGCCGCCAATCGTGGTCCACCTGCTTGCTGGCGACGTTCAGCCCATCCCGCCGGGTGTGCTGCATGCGGTCGCCATCAGCGCCGGTCGAGTCGAGGTGGACTTCCTGGTCCCAGCCGGCTCGGTGGCCACGGGTCGGCACAGGTCGTGGTGAGTGGATAGGTTGCGCGTCGATGGCCGGTTCGAAGAGCGACGAGTCGCGCGATGGCGTGGCGCTGACCCACCTCGATCAACCACTGTTCGAGGGCGCCGGGGTCACCAAACGACAGCTGGTCGACTACCTGGACGGAGTACGCGACCGGATCATCCCCGAGCTGCGTGACCGTCCGTTGTCGGTGATCAGGGTCACGGGTGGGCAGGCACCGTTCATGCAGAAGAACGTGCCGAAGTACACACCCGATTGGGTCGCCACCGTTCCGCTGTGGGCCGAAGCCTCGAAGCGCACGGTGTCGTATGCGTTGTGCAACGACCGTCGCACGTTGCTGTGGTTCGCCAACCAGCGTGCCGTCGAGTTCCACCCGACGCTGGCGCGCGTCGACCGACTGGACCATGCGACCCACCTGGTCCTCGATCTCGATCCACCCAGCGCCGACGATTTCCCGGCGGCCGTTGCAGCCGCGCATCTGGTGCGTCGGGCACTGACCGATGTCGGGTTGGCCGGTGCGGTGAAGACCAGTGGGGCCAAGGGGCTGCATGTGATCGTGCCGATCGATGCCAATGTGCCGGTGGAGGACGCTGCCGCGGCGACCCGAGCGCTTGCGCATCGTGCCGAACGCTTGGACCCAACGACGGTCACGACGGCGTTTCTCAAGTCGGATCGCGACAACAAGGTCTTCCTCGACTTCACCCGTGCCGGCGGGGCCACGGTTGTTGCGGTGTACAGCCCCAGGGCCAGACCCGGGGTGCCGGTGTCGTTCCCCGTGGGTTGGGAAGCGCTGGACCGCATCCAGCCCGCCGACTTCACGATCCTCAATGCGCTCGAGCTACTCGGCAATGCCGATCCATGGGCCGACGCCCTGCCGGCGCCGCAGCAGTTGCCCGCCGACCTCATCGCCGAAGGCCACGCGATCCCCATCGCCCGGGTCGCGGCGATGCACGAAGGCAAGCGACGAGCGAAAGCCAAACGCGACGCAGGCACCGCCTGATCCAGGGCCGCCTCCAGTCGCTGTCTGCTACTCGGCTACTCGGCGGCCTGCGCCAATCAACCCCCGAGGGGATGGAAGCACGGAGATGGCGGATCGACCCACACCGACCGCGCTCGATCGTTGAAGCCGAGCGCGCCCAGCGACGGCGTGTTGCCGTACAGGGTGATGCAGGCTCCGGAAAGACTCAATCCCTCGTAGATGCTGACGGAGTGCCCAGGCGACACCACCACCGAGGAGAGCTGGGCATTGCCGATCGTCGTTGTACCGAGGCCGAGGGACCAGTAACGCGTGGTGCCGCCGACCGTGTACCTCAATTGATCGCTCGTCACGTAGGTGCCGCTGTAGTTGCTGTCCTTGAAGAGGATGGCCGATGGGCACGTCGACCCGACGCGTACCGACGACGCGCGATCGTTACCGATGAGTGTGTTCCGAAGATCTGGCGCGTTTGCGGAGAAGGTCTGACAGACGCTGCCATAGTCGGTGTCCAAGTACAGGCTCAATGACGTTCCTTCTGCCATCAGCAACGATGAGGCGCGGTCGTTGCCGACGGCCGTCAAGCCAAGGCGGGGGATGTCCTGGCTGATCGGAATGCAGTTGCCGCGGAAGTTGCTATCGCTGCACACCCAACCGACGACCGGGGCCGCCTCTGCGCGCCCCGCAAGGACGAACGAACCGCCGAGCCCGGCGACGGTCAGTACAGACAGGCAACGCAACCACTGCGTCGCCTGCCGCCGCACCCAAGGACGATGTTGAAGATGTCGAATGCCCATGACGGCTCCTCTGAGTTGGTTGCAGCGGCTCTCGAAGGTTGATTCTGAAGTGGTCGCGCAACGCTGGCGCAACGCACCCCTTCGGTCGAAACCGCCGGCGACCTGGCCGACCCCTCGACACCGGGTTCTGTTCCGTGAGCAGGTTGCGTACAACGCAATGGCGGACCGGAACAGAACGGGACCGCCTGAGGCCGGGTTCCGGTCCGTGAAGTCGTTGCGTACGACGCAATGGCGGACCGGAACCGGCGGGCGCCGCGCCACCGGCCCGACGCGACGCCGGCACCGCCTGAAGCCGGGCTCCTGCCATTCGCGGCACGGTCGTGGGCGACGCAGTGGCGGTGGATCGACTGCCACGGGGTTACATGTGCTGATGGTCGCGACCGACGACGCGGAGGTGTACCGCAAGTACGCCGACGAGCTGATGCGCTTTGCCGCCGCGCTTGTCGGCCCCTCGGGTGCCGAGGACCTGCTGTCGACAGCCTTCTTGAAGGCGCTGCGCGCACCCTCGTGGCACATGGCCGACAACAAGCGCGCGTACCTGTTTCGAGTGGTCTTCAACGAGGGCTCGAAGGTGCGCCGCGACACGCGTCGTCGCCTCGAACGCGAATTGCGGGTCGCGCCGCGCGAGTCGGAGGACCACCTTGACGGTGACTGCGACGTGGTCGCCGCGTTGTTGCGGCTGTCGGTTCGCCAGCGCGCGGTGGTGTTCCTGACCTATTGGGCCGACCTTCCACCCGCCGAGATCGCCGCGCTGCTCTCGTCGTCGGTGCGCACGGTCGAACGAGAACTGTCCGCTGGCAAACAGCGCTTGGTGACGCTGAATCGTCCGAGCGATGACGGGGCCGGTGCAGTGGCCGACGTGCGACAAGTGGCGACTGACCTGCCCGCCGGCTGGGTGCTGCAAGGAGCCCTTGGGCCGGGCACCAACGAACGGATCGGGTTCGGGCTGGGAATGCACGCGTTCGGGACTTCCGCATCGCCGCTCGGCCCGTCGTTGGCTATCGTGACGGACGGATTCGCCGGCATGCTCACCGATGCACAGAGCACGCAGACGTTGACCTTGACCGATGGTCGCCGGGCCGCGTTGGGCGACAGTCGGATGGGCGGGCGTTGGCTGGACGTCGAGATCGAGTCCGGCAAGTGGGTCGGTCTGCTGGCACGACACATCGGTGACGATGCGTTGCTGCGCCTGGGTGCGGCCATCATCGTGGACACATCAGGCAACGCTGCAATCGATCCGGCACAGCTCGAGCAAGAAGGCCTGCAGGACTTCGGCAACGTGGACATGGCGTCCATGCCGTACGCGTTTTCGGGATTCATCTCGCCGACGGCCATCCCGGTGGGCGAGACACTCAGCATGTACGGGCCCGACGGAGGAGACCCGGCGGTATCGCTGGCCTCCCTCACGCCCACGCCGGCTCTGCGAGCTGGATTGGGTGTGCTGCAAGTCGTCGAGCCCTTTGGTGACGACGGCGATGTTCTGGTACGTACCAACGACGCGTCCAGCGTTGGCATGTACCGAGAGGCCGACGGTCTGGCGATGTTTGCCAGTGGGCCGAGTGCCGACCCCGACACCCTCGTCGCATTGCTGAACTCGGTCAGTCGGGTGAGCGACGACGAGTGGTCACGGCTGGTGCGGCAGGGTGAGGGGCGTGCCCGGGACGATCAGACGATCAGCACGACACAATCGGTCGAGACCACGTCACCACCGGTTGACAATTCGATCGGCGATGACGAAGTCAGGTTCGATCCGATCATCCAGCAGGCCGGGTCGTCCGGCACCTACATCGCCTCGGCAACGCTGTCGAACGGCGCCGAGACCGTGACCACGCTGGCGTTCCGAGGTCGCAGCCTGATCGCTTCGGTCACCGTCGACGGCGTTGCCGGGCCGACGGGCGACGTAGTGGTCGCGTACCCCAACGGGGGCGGTTCGTTGACGACGAACCCAGTGACCGGGATCAGCCTGATCCTGGTGGCAGTGGGCCTGGATACCGAGGCTGTTCGGGTCAGCACCACAGTCGGCGGAACGTCGTTCAGCGCTCCGCTGCTGCGACTGGACGACACGTATCCGGTGAAGATCAGCATGATCCTGGTGCCCATCCCCGTCAACGGGTCGTCCCAGCTGTCAGAGGTCGTGTTGCTCGGCCCCGACGGCAGCGTGCTCGGCACCGCCTGACACCGAGTTCCCGTCCGTGAAGCGGCGGCGTACAACGCAATGGCGGACCGGAACCGATTCAGCCACGAGAGATTCGGTAACGCTCGGGTTGCCTTGCGTCAAGACACTCGCAGGAAGTGATCGCTGGGTGGCATTCGGCGGTGACGAACGCGCAGCACCGTGCGGGCCAATCCAGTCGTTCGTACAGTCGTGGTGATGCGGGGCGCGGCATCGGCGCCAGTGCCTGGCGCGCTGGCGATTCAACTCCAACCACAGGTCAACTTCCGCGACGGCACGATCGAAGGCGCCGAGGTCCTTGCCCGCTGGCGGATGCCCGACGGCCGGATGTTGACTCCCGACGTGTTCCTGCGGCTGCTCGAGGTGGACTGGTCGCATCCGATGTTCGGACGCAACCTGGTCGCGCTGGCCATTGACGCGCAAGTGCAGTTGACGGCGACGGCTCGCAGCACGCGGTTGTGGATCAACCTGGTGCCGTCGATGCTCGAGTCGACCGACTGGTTGCAGACGTGGTTCATCGACCCGTGCCTCGCCGCCGGCGTGCCGGTGTCGTCGTTCGGCTTCGAACTGACCGAAACAGCATTGCTGAAGTCGTTCGACGACGCGCGTGAGGTGCTGGCCACCTTGCAATCGATGGGCTCGCATGTTGCCCTCGACGACTTTGGCACGGGCTTCTCATCCCTCTCGCACCTGCGCGCGTTGCCCGCCAGCGTCGTGAAGATCGACAAGTCGTTCGTTGCCACCGTCGATCAGCAACTGAACGAGAGCGCGATCATCGGCGCGGTCGCTGACCTGTCGCACACGCTGGGCATGCAGGTGCTGTGCGAGGGCGTCGAGACACGGTGGCAGGCAGTGGCCGTTGCCAACCTGGGCGTCGATGCCGCTCAGGGATACCTGTTCGGCCGGCCGGTTGACGTCGCCGACTTCGCAGTTCGCTCGTGGGGTGGCATCGAGCCGATCGAGACTGCCGGCTTCAGCATGCGCCGCGCCGACATGCTGGCGCGGCCCGGCTACGTCTCGCCGCATCACGCTGTTCACGCCAGCGGCGACCCGGCCAGCGAGGACGTGGCGCTGCGTGGGGTCGATCTGGCAACGCTGATCGACTCGACCGGCGATGTCGTGCTGATGATCGATCACCACTCGATGGTCACGTGGTGTTCGAACTCGGCCTTGCAGATGTTCGGCCGCCACGCCAGTTCGTTGATCGGAACCGCGGCGTTCGACCTGATCCATCCCGACTACGCCGAGGCTGCGGCGGACCGATTCGTTCGTGAGTTGACCACGCCCTCGCCCGGCTATGCGCCCGAGATCTACTCGCTGCCGTTGCTGCATGCCGATGGCACGTGGGTCGATGTCGACGTGGTCGGACGACCCGTGTTCGACGGCGCGAACCCGATCGGCATGGTCCTGTGCGTCCGTCACAGCAACGGTTTCCCGGTGTCGCACCTGACCGCGGTCACACGCGAAGCGCAGTTTGCGGCGCTGCTGGCCAGCTCGCTGTCGACCATTGCGGTGGTTGCCGATGACACCACCATCGTCGAGGTCAACGAGCGGGTGTACGAACTGATCGGCCGTCGTGTCGACGAGGTGGTGGGCCGATCATTCGCGGACTACATCGACCCACGCGATCTGGAACTGGCTGGCACGTTGTGGATCAACGCGCTAGGCCCCGGCAACGAGGATGCGGGCCGCGTCCGGTTGACTCACGCCGACGGACGGGCTGTGTGGGTGGAGGTGATGGCCGAGCGATGGACATCGGGCGTGCACTCGGGGTTCGTGGTGTCGGTGGCCGATGTGACGGCCCGGATGGTCGCCGAGCTGACGTTGGACCGTCGGGCCGCGGTCGACGCCGCAGCCGCCGCTATCGCTTCCGCGGCGCTGCTGGAGGTGGGCGACGTGTTCCTGCGGTCGCTCGACGAGATCGTCGAACCGGTGTCGGCGTTGCTGGGCCAGAAGGTGTCGATCGTGTTCGAGCCGCCGTCGGGCGACGGTGTGGTGTTGGGCGAGTTGCACGACAGCGGGTGGTATGTGGGCGCAGTCGGTGACACTGCGCTGGATGTCGAGTTGGCCGGAGAGACGTCGCCTTTGGTCGGGGCCCTCTGTCGCATCGTGATGCAAGTCCGGCTGCGGACCGAAGCCGAGCACCAGCGGCGAGCAACCGAACGGCGGTATCAGATCCTGTCGGAGGGCTCGTCCGATCTGGTCGTCGTGTGCGACCTGAGCGGTGGGTTGGCATTCGTGTCGCGCTCGGTCGAACGGTCGCTGGGGTGGCGCGCAGATGACGTGATCGGTCGCAACGTGCTGGCCTACTTCCATCCCGATGATCTGCCGAACGTCGGCGTGCATGTGGACGACATCCGCGCCGGGCGGGTGGCCGATACCGAGTGCCGCATTCGTAGCGCCGGTGGTGAGTATCGCTGGTTCAAGATCCGCGTGCAGCCGATCGTCGACCCATCGACGAACGCAGTCATCGAAGTGCACGCTTCGGGCCACGACACCACCGAACATCACGTGCTGGCCGAGCAGTTGGCGCATCTGGCCACGCACGATCAGCTGACCGGTTTGGGCAACCGTCAGCGGTTGACCGACCTGTTGGGTCGGCTGCGCAGCACCACCGACGACGTGGCCGTCGTGATGCTGGATCTCGACCGCTTCAAGATCGTCAACGATGTGCTGGGCCACGAGGTGGGCGATCAGTTGCTGGTCGACACGGCGATCGTCATCGGACACATGGTGGGCGAACGTGGTGTCGCCGTGCGGTACGGCGGCGACGAGTTCGTGGTTGTGTGCGATCGACTGGACCTGGACGCGGCCAAGATGTTGGCCGATCAGTTGGCCACGATCGAGCTGTACCCGCCCGGCCACGCACATCTGGTGGTGCGAGCGTCTGTGGGGTTGGCCTGGCATCGCTGGCCGTGGACCGAAGCCACCGTCATGCGAACGGCCGACGAGCGCGCCTACCGGGCCAAGCGGCAGGGCGGCGGTCGAGCCGTGCTGCCCGGCTCGCAAGGCGACCAAGAAACCGTCGGCGCCAGCAGCTGAGGTCGTGGCAGCCGAGGTCGTGGCAGCTGAGGTCAGGAGACGGTGGCCGGGCTGAGCGGCTGGTGCACTGTGACGTTGGCGCCGTGGCGATCGAACGGCGGCTGCGGATGCATGATGTACTCCAGCGCGTTGCTGCGCTCGACATCGCTGAACGGGCGGGTCGTGTGGCAGAACTCGACCATGTTGTTGCTGGGGTCGCGGATGTAGATGCTGA
>JANNFQ010000295.1:0-7602 GCA_031380045.1 Acidimicrobiaceae bacterium | reverse complement strand
CCCGAACGCTGCGCTTCGGGCTGCAGCTACCAGTGGTCGGCTGGTCGGAGGGCCCGGCCGTGACCGTGCTGAGCGGGTGGTTGCGGCTTGCCGCTGATGGTGCAGCCGGGTTGGACCCCGGGTTTGGACCCTTGGCTGTCGGGATACATCTCCGCTGTCCATTCGGCGCAGCAGCGTCGTCTCAACAGGAGCTCAACATGATCGGTTTTATCCTTTTCCTCGTCGTCATCGGCCTGATCGCAGGATTCGTGGCTCGTGCATTGGTGCCGGGCCGAGATGCGATGTCGGTTGGCGGCACCATGCTGCTCGGCATCGTCGGGTCGTTCGTCGGCGGGTTCATCGGCTACGCGCTGTTCGGCACTGATCTGGCCGAGGGCGCCTTTCAGGCGTCCGGTATCATCGGTTCGATCGTCGGGTCAGTGATCGCTCTGCTGGTGTATCGCGCCGCAAACAGTCGGTCGGTCAGCCACAGCCGCTGACCGGTCCGCCGGGGCCCAGGGAGCCGTCGACGGACCCGGCTTGCCAACGAACGTCTGTTCGTACAGACTTCGGTGGTGCTCGTTGTCGATCGAATCACCCCTTTGGCCGAGGTCACGTTCTGCGTGCTGGACCTCGAGACCACTGGGACGTCGGACGACACCGACGAGATCGTCGAGGTCGGCGCGGTTCTGGTGCGCGGCGGCGAAGTACTGGGCCGCTTCCAGACCATGGTCCGCCATCCGTCGGCGACCGGTTCGTCCAGCGTTCCCAGCTTGGCCTCGGTACTTGCGTCGTTGCTCGAGTTCATGCGCGGCGCCGTCGTGGTGGGTCACAACATCAGGTTCGATCTGCGGTTCTTGAACGCAGCGCTGTGGAAGACCGACCGCGATCTCGCTCTGGTTCCAGAGGATGCCATCGACACGATGCCGTTGGCTCGGCGGCTGCTTCGCGACGATGCCCACGATTGCCGTCTGGGCACGTTGGCGCAACGATTCGAATTCCAATGCCGGCCCACGCACCGCGCGCTCGCCGACGCGATGGCCACTGTCGAACTGTTGCACCTACTCATCGAGCGGGCGACGCACTATGGCGCGTTCGATCTCGATGATCTGATGCGTCTGCCCGGGCTCATGCGTCACCCGTTCCGTTCCAAACTGGCCACCACCGTCCACCTGGCGCGCAGGCCGGGGGTCGCCCGCCTGTTGGATCGGAACGGCCAAGCGATGTACGTCGTGGCGGCCGACGATCTGCGTCATGCGGTGCGTCGGCTGTTCGATCGCGACGACCAGCACGACCAGCCGCCGGCGGCCGTCCTCAGGCACCTCCACCGCATCGTCAGCGTGCACACGGCTCACCCAATCGTCGCCAACGTGATCGCACTCAGGTGGTCGAGCCAGGTCCCGCAGGCAGGCGGGGTCGTCCCGGCGTACCTGCAGCACGTCCATCGGTCCGGCCGCCTACGAGTCGTGGCCGACCGATTCGCTACCGGTCTCGTTGCCGGACCCTTGCCTCGACCGTTGGCGCGACGCGTGGTGGCGGTCCTGGGCGCGCGTCCCGTGGACGACACGGTGCAGTTCGTCGCAGCACTGTCGTCGATCGACGTCGTGGCGTTGGCCTGTGCCGACGACGCGGTGTTGCTCGATCTCGTCCGAAGTCAGCGGGCATTGTCCGCTGCCCGCGCCTTCAGCGGCGTGGTTCACGTGGATGGCGCGGACGTCACGATCGACAACGGCCGCGTGCGCGATGTCTGCGTCGATGGTCGATCGGCGGCCGACCAGTTGCCCGCAGTCATTGACGACGAATGGCATGACTGCGCACCAACAGTGGCGCATGCGGCCGAGGCGATGTTCGTGCACGCGCTGCTGGTCAGTGTTCAACCGGGCTGCGAGATCCTGGATATCTGATCGCCCCAGTACTTGTCGCGCAACACACGCTTGTACAGCTTGCCGGTGGGCAGTCGTGGCAGCTCTGGATCGAAGTCGATCGTTCGTGGGCATTTCTGGCGCGCCAAGTTCTGCTGGCAGAACGTGATCAGTTCTTGCTCGAGTTCGGGGCCGGCCGCCACACCGGGCATCGGTTGCACGACGGCCTTCACCTCCTCGCCAAGGTCGGCGTTGGGCACACCGAAGACCGCCGCGTCGGCAACCTTTGGATGCGTCACCAACAGGTTCTCGGTTTCCTGCGGGTAGATGTTCACGCCTCCGCTGATGATCATGAACGTCTTGCGATCGGTCAGGTACAGGTAGCCGTCGTCATCGACGTAGCCGACATCGCCCACCGTGCTCATGGTGCCATCGGGCGACGCTGCCTCGCGGCTCTTGTCGGGATCGTTGAAGTACTGCACCGGCGCCGGCGTGCGGAACCAGATGGTGCCGGGCGTACCCAGCGGGCATGGCTGCAGATCGTCATCCAGGATGTGCATGTCGCCCATCAGGACGCGGCCGACCGTGCCGCGATGGGCCAGCCACTCGTGCGAGTCGCACGCCGTGAAACCGATCGCCTCGGTTGCGCCGTAGTACTCGTGGATGATCGGGCCCCACCACGCGATCATGTCTTCCTTGATCGGCACCGGGCACGGTGCGGCCGCGTGGACGATGGTCTCGAGCGAGGAGAGGTCGTATCGGCTCCGCACATCGTCGGGCAGCTTCAACATCCTGCCGAACATGGTGGGCACCAACTGGCTGTGGGTCACCGAGTAGCGCTCGACCAGTGCCAGGTACTGCTGGGGTTCGAAGCGTTCCATGATGATCGCGGTGCCGCCCATGCGCAGCGTCAGGCCCACGGCTGCCTGGGGCGCCGAGTGGTACAGGGGCGCCGGAGACAGGTACACCATGTCGGCGCGGTAGTGCCACAAGTTGCGGAGGAAGTCGTACAGCGCCAGCGGACGCCCCGGCTCTTGCTCGGGCAGCGCCCGAATGATGCCCTTCGGTCGGCCCGTGGTGCCCGACGAGTACAACATGGCCGCGCCCAGGCTCTGGTCGCCGATCGGTGCCGTCACGTA
The DNA here is from genome assembly GCA_031380045.1 of Acidimicrobiaceae bacterium. GTDB lineage: Bacteria > Actinomycetota > Acidimicrobiia > Acidimicrobiales > Ilumatobacteraceae > VFMC01. The sequence continues at coordinate 4,622 of JANNFQ010000295.1, read as the reverse complement.
CCGCGACGTCGCGGTCTGGTAGTCGTCGATCGTCACGCCGGCGCGGTCGATGCCGCCGCCTGCTGACGCGCCACCCCCGACGATCAGGCACAGCGAGACCTTCGGGCACTGCCGCAGAGCGTCCAGCGCTACTGCCTGATTCGCCGCTGATGTGATCAACACCTTCGACTCGCTGTTGTCGATGATGTATGCCGTCTCGTCGGCGGTGAGATGCGAGTTGATGCACGTGTAGTACAAGCCTGCCCGTTCGCCCGCTCCGCATGTCTCGAGATAGCGGCTGTTGTTCTCCATGAAGACCGAGTAGTGATCGCCCCGGTTCAGGCCGTGTGCGCGCAGAAGATGCGCCAGGCGATTGCACCGCTCGTCGTAGTCGCGATACGTGACCGCCTCGCCGGTCTCGGCCATGACGAAACACGGCCGCTCTGGATGCTCGACGACATGGTGTCCGGGATACATGCTGCCGAACGTAGCCGTGGTGATCACCGCTTTCGGACAGATGTACCATTTGGTACATTGAGCCCATGAGCAGCACATCCCAGCAGAATCAACAACCCGTCCGCCGGCCAGGCGAACAACACATCTCCATCACGATCGATGCTCCCGTCGAGGTGGTGTGGTCGGTGTCACCGATCCAACCGTGGCGCACGTGCACCGCGTCGGGCACCACGACAGTGGCCAAGCAATCCATCGTGCAAGGCGGCCCGCTGGGACGTGTCGTCGGACGGCTGTACCGGTCGTTGACCACTCGGTACCTGACGCTGGAGGCCGAAGGCCTGAAGCGCCGCAGCGAGCAGCTGGCGCGTGCTGCAGCGGGCTTGCCACCTTTGCCTTCCGACACCTGCACAGGCGCGTGAGCGAGCGTCGCGACGCGTTGCTTCGTCGCGTGGTTGCGGCGGCGGCCGACGGTGGGCTGGCCCGACGGTCGCTGCGCGACCTTGCTGCGCACGTGGGCACCAGTCATCGCATGTTGATCCACCACTTCGGATCGCGCGACGGACTGCTGGCAGCCGTCGTCGAGGCGGTCGAACGCGAACAGAACGAACGCATCGGCGAACTGCCGCGCGATCCTGCCGAAGCGTTGCGGTCCACATGGCGGCAGACGTCCGACCCGTCGCTGTGGGGGGTCGAGCGGCTGTTCTTCGAGTGCTACGCCCGTGGGGCACAGGGCGAGGCACCGTTCGATCGGCTGGTGCCTGGCCTGGTCGATCAAACGTTGACGGCCCTAGCGGCTCAGCATTCAGATCTGGTCGTAGGAACCGAGGGCGCCACCATGGCCCGCCTGGGCATCGCAGTCGTTCGCGGGCTGTTGCTGGACCTGGTGGCGACCGGCGATCGTGTCGCCACCGATCGAGCTTTGGAACTGTTTGCCTCGATGGTTGAAAGACACTTCATCAACGCGTGACACCGGTCACCGGGGTGTGGCCGGCACCTGTGCACGCACTGCTTCGATGAAGGCGCCGATCAGGGGGTGCACCCAGGCTCGGGTGGACGACAACTCCGGCTGGAACAACGAGCCGAAGAAGAACCGATGGCTCGAGATCTCGGCCAGCCGAACATCGCCCTCGTGGTCACGTCCGGAAACCACCAGGCCTGCCGCGGCGAGGACATCGACGTACCGTTCGTCCAAGCCGTAGCTGCAGAAGTAGCGCTCGGTCCGCGGCGAGCTTCCCAGCACGCCGGCGGCACGCGTGCCAGGCACGACGTGCACCAACCGCTCCTCGCCCATCAACGAACAGCTGAGCAACCTGATCAATGGATCCTGGGTGTCGGCAACGTTCTCGGCATGATCGGCTTCGAGACCACACACGTTGCGGGCGAACTCCAACAACATGTGCTGGAATCCGCCACACGTGCCCAAGAACGCGACGTCGTGCTCGCGAGCGAACCGAATTGCCGACAGGACCCCATCCACGTCGGCGTACGGACTGCCCGGCAAGGCCCAGATGCCGTCGAAGCCATTGAGGTCCACCGACTGCACATCGGCGCTCCCGACCCAGTACGCATCGATGGCCGCGCCACCGTCGGCGTCGATCGCCGCCAAGATCTCGGGCATGCGGGCGTGTGCCTGGACCAGTGGAGAGCGGTCGCCGACCAAAGCGAGACGCGCTGGCCGCTGGTCTGAAGCGGCGGAATCCGAGGGGCCGAAGATCTCGGAGGGGCCGGAGATGTCGGAGGAGGTGGGTGCAGATGTCATCGATGTAGTGTGCACGGCGACGAACATCATGAACAGTTCGGATCAGCCATGCTGAGATCACGATGTGTGATGTCGTGCGCAGTACGGTTGCGTCGACATGGAGATCCGCCTGCTCCGAACGTTCGATGCGGTCGTCCAGCACGGCTCGTTCACGGCCGCGGCCCGCGCACTGGGATACACCCAGTCGGCAGTCAGCCAGCACGTCGCCGCCCTCGAATCGTCGCTGGGGGTGACCCTGTTCGAACGACGCCCCTTCGGTCTGACGCCCGCCGCACGACGTCTGGCCGAGCACGCCGGAAACATCTTGCTGCGCCTCGACGTGGCCACCAGCGAGATGTCGACGATCGACCGTCGATCAGCCACCACGCTGGTCGCGACGCCATTTTCCTGCGGTACCGACGAGGTCGCCAGGCTGCTGGCGCGTGACCGCGCGCACGACACAGCGTCGGCCACGCTGTCCACCGCTTCCATCGAGCAAGTGGTCGTCGGCGTGGCCCGGGGTCAGTACTCGGCCGGAGTCGTCGATGGTGTCGTCGGCAGATCAGATCCTCTGGCCACGGCAGACCCGGGGTTGCTCGCCTCGTTGCTCGTTCGGGTCGCGCCGTTGTCGGTGGTGATGCCCGACGATCACCCGTTTGCGTCGGCGCGCCAGATCGCATGGGCGTCGCTCGCTGATGCGCGTTGGATCGACGCCCCCCGCCTGCTACCGCACATGGGTCCGGGTGCGGTGCAACTGCTGGCGCCCCGATGGGGTCGCACTCGCTACACCGGCACGGACCCGTCGGTGCTGGGCGCGCTGGTCGGGCGCGGGCATGGCCTTGCGCTGGTGCCTTCGTGGTGGCATCCGGGTGCAGCCAAGGTGCGTCTGGTGCCGTTGTCGGCGCCGGCATTGGTGCACCGCATCGAGGTGTTGGTGCTGCGTCAGCACGCCGACGAGTGGACGCAACTGGTCGCCGCGATCTGTGGCAGCTGAGCCGGACCGAGCTCGGCACCACCATCGCCGAAAGGGAGGCTGTGATGAGCGAGCGTCCCGGAGCGCTGGCGGGCTGAAGTATCCGGCTGGCACCCTGTTCCAGTCGGTCGGCTGACCGAACCACACGGCGGGTCTGTCACATGGCAGCGGCCAACGCCGGACGATCGGCACGAACCGCCCAGCAACCGCGGGTTGCGTTGTGCACATGCACATGATGCGTCTGCCGGTCGGTGAAGAACCGGATGATCGTCGACGCCAGTTCGTCGCCGTCGATCACAGCAGCGTCGTTCATCATCTCGGCATCGTCGAAGGCGCGCACTGAAAGTTGGCGGAGTGTTAGCTGTGCGGGCATGGCGGTGCCACCTTCGAAGGCGACGCACGAGTCGCGGTGCAGGAAGATCGGACTGGCCGATCGATATGGCGAATCGTGTTCGAACGGATCGTGTGAGACCAACACCAGCACCTCGCCAACCTGTGCATCCTGCAAGCACTGACGACACGGGTACCCCGGGTTCGCATCAGCCACGTAGGTGGGGCCACCCTTCGCCCGCAGCACATCGGCGGTCTGCGGATCGATGGGGGTCAGCTGAAAGTCGGGCTGGTTCATGTCGATGAGTGTGCAGCACCATCACCGAATCGACTGGCGAGAATCGGACGCAGCCTGGGTCCAGTTGACGAGATCGGAAGTTGGCTGTGACTGCATACGCTCGGTCACAGGACGCGCAGCAGGCGTGACTCATTCGCTATGAAGGGATCGATCCATGCCCCGTCTTCGTCAGGTCAGTCGCGCCGAGGTGCAGGCTCCGATCGTGTCCACGATGTACGACCTGATCTTCGGTGGCCGCGATCCGGTCGCTCAGCCGGGGACCGCCACGGGGACGGCGGGCGATTGGTGGACCGTGTTCGCCAACGTGCCCGACGTCTTCGAGCACGCGGTCAAGGGTTTCGGGTTGTATCGCAGCCCGGCGCGAAAGCTGGACCCCGTGTTGCGTGAGCTGGGGCAAACACGGGCCGGCTGGGCGGCGCAGAGTCAATTCGTCTACTCGCAGCACTGCAAGTCGTTACGTGGCCTGGGTGTGTCGGACGAGCGCATCGTGGCCGTCGCCCATTGGCAGGTGGCCACGTGCTTCATCGACGTCGAGCGGGCGGTGTTGGCCTACACCGATTGCCTGGTGTACGACCTCGGCCGCGTGCCCGACGGTGTCTTCGACGCGCTACGCGCTCACCTCAGCGACGACGAGGTGCTTGAACTGACGTACATCACCACGTTGTACCTGCACCACGCAGTGATGTCTCGAGCGCTGCGCACAGAGTTCGACGACATCGACGAGCGCATCGTCGAGGTCGCCGCGCCACCGGGTGGCGAGGCCAGCTTGCGGATCAGCCTCGACGATGCGAACGACCAATCATCCCCGGGACGACGTGATGGTCCGACCGGGTCGACGACCTGAGCTG